>CAXTSA010000173.1:0-6329 GCA_964246755.1 uncultured Acidobacteriaceae bacterium | reverse complement strand
TGCCGGCTAAAATCGCCGACGTCCTGGGCAGGCTTCCGCACGTCGCCGTGGCCGCGCCTGTCATCACCGACCTGAGCACCGTCGGCACCGTCGAGACCATCTGGGGTATCGACTACGCGAGCTACAACGCCCTGCGCCCGTTCGTCTATCTCGCCGGCGGCCCGTTCCAGGCGCCGAATGACGTGCTGGTCGATGACATTTTCGCCCGCACCGGCCCCGGCTACCATGTCGGCGACACCATCCAGGTCAAAGCCCATCCCTTCCGCATTTCGGGTATCGTCGAGCACGGCAAGGGCGGCCGCAAATTCGTCCCTATCCAGACGCTCGGCGCACTGCTGGGCACCCCGAAAAACGCGTCGCTCTTCTATCTGCGCTCCGACAGCCCGGCCAATCAGAAGCTGATCGAGGGGGAGATCCACGCTACGCCGGGCCTGGGCGAGTACAAGGTGCAGTCGTTGCAGGAGTTCCTCTCCCTCATGACTCCCTCGCACCTGCCGGCGTTTACCCCGGCGCTCGACTCCGTCATTACCATCGCCACGATCATCGGGTTCCTGGTCATCTTCCAGTCCATGTACACGGCGGTGCTGGAGCGAACCCGTGAGATCGGCATTCTCAAATCCCTGGGCGCCTCCCGCGGTTACATCCTCAACTCCGTTCTACGCGAGGCGGCGCTGGTGACGGTCGTCGGCATCGCGCTCGGCATCCTGCTCACTACCGGGATCAAAGCGTTCCTGAGCTATCGTTTCCCGACGCTCTCCTTCACGGTCCCGCCCGAGTGGTGGGTGCGTTCCCTTGTTATCGCCTTTGTCGGCGCGACTCTCGGCGCGGCCTATCCAGCCTGGAAGGCGGCCAGCAAGGATCCGATCGAAGCCCTTGCCTACGAATAGGGCTGTGCACGGCAAGAGCAACCGCGACCGGATCGTGGCCGGCCTGCTGTTTTTCGCCGTACTGGCGCTCTGGGCGTTGCACTGGGTCCACCTGCGGGCGGACTTCCCGAACAACTCGCCCTGGATGGACTACTCCAAGTACACCGACGAGGGCTGGTACGGCAAGGCGGCCATCCACGCGACCCTGTTCGGGCACTGGTACATGCCGGGGGACCTGAACACCGCTGTGGCGCTCCCGGTGTGGCCGGCGTTCGAGTGGCTCCTGTTCCAGATGACCGGGGTCACGGTCGATGCGGCGCGCGGTCTGGCTCTTGTCTTCTTCGGCGCAAACCTCGTGCTGAGTTACGCGCTGCTGCGGGAGGCCGGCGCCGGTCGCCTGGCTTCTGCCGGCGGAGTGCTGCTGCTCTCCGGCAGCATGTTTCTATGGGCATTCAGCCGGCTCGCCATTCTGGAGCCGCTGCTTACCTTCTGGACTCTGGCGGGCTGGTTATTGGCCTTGCGGCTGCGTCCATGGGATGGCGCAAGAAGATACGCCGCGCTGGTCGGTGTGGGCGTGCTGTGCTGCCTGGCCGTGCTCACCAAGACGACGGCGCTTTTCCTGCTGCCGTCCACGGGCGCCGTCCTGTGCTGGGCCGGGGGGTGGCGTCTACGCCGCGCGGTTGTGGACCTAGGCCTGGCGCTGCTGGGCGGGATCGTTCCATGGCTCGCGTATTACCTGCTGGGCGCCCGCCGGTACGCGGCCGACTACCACTATTTCTCCCCGGCGAACACCTGGTTGCCACCCAAGGGACGGCACGACCACTCGCTGGCTTACTGGTGGGTCGCGCACGGATTGCTGTGGGTTGGGCCGTGGCTGGTATGCACGGTGCTGGTGCTGCTCGGGTTGGGGCTGCTGCTGTCGCCGGCGTTCCGGCGCGCGCCTCTTGTTTTGGCCTCGCTGCTCGCCGCCGTCGGTTATATCGCCTTTACCGGATGGCATAACAGCCCGCAGCCCCGTTACTACATCGTGCTGGCGTACCCGGTGGTCTTTGTCGCTGTGCTGGCTACCGGGGCGCTTGCACGTCACAGCCGGGTGCTGGCGGGTTGCGCGATCGCGATGCTGGCCGTCATCTTTGTTCGGGATGTCAACTCGAGTGTCTGGTTCGCGCGCCACCCGCAGTACACCCTGCTGAGCGCGGCCAACGGCATCACCGGCTACATCGATGCGCACTCCAGCGAAGGCAAGCGGCTGCTGCTCTCCATCTCAGGCGACGAGATCACTTTGCTGACGCACCTGCCTGCAATCTGCGACGACTTCGGCACAGATGAGCTGCCGGCGAGGATTGAGCGCTACCGCCCCGGCTGGTACGCCGAGTGGAACGAGTTGGACCCGGGGACGCTCGAAGATATCCATGACGCCGGTTACAAGTTGGACGCTGTCGCCCACTGGCATGCGTTCGATGACGAGGACCGGGACGATCTGATCCTGTATCGGATGGTGCCGCTGGCCGAGGCGACAAACTAAAATCGCCCGCGGCTTTTACCGCACCGGCGGCCTCGGCGCTCCAGCCCGGTCCGGGTCGATATGCCGCCCGAGGCGATACACTAGTCCGACCGACAGCCCGAACTGCTCCTTGAAATCGCCCTTACCCTGGCTGCTGTAATCGGTAAGGATCGCGTCCGGCGAGATACGAAACGCGAGCCGCGGCGAGCGGTTCAGGTCAATGGAGCCCCCGATCGCACTGCCAAACGCGATCTGATCGTTATAAAAGCCAATCTGGCCCGGCTCGACCTTGTTGCCGAGATTGTCGCGGCCAAGATCCGCGCTGTAATACCCGTAGGCACCGCCAAACAAGGCATGCAGCGTAACGGAGGCATGCTGGTTCGAGGCCAGGCGGTACTCCGGCCCGGCGAGCGCCATGTACTCGCTTACCGAGGGGCCCTTGATGAGATACGGGTTCGGCGCGGCGCCGCTTGTGCCGAAGTAACCGCGAAGGTTCGCCGTGGCCGCCCACTTGCGGGTGAAAAATCGTGCACCCTGGATATCAAAGCCGCCCAGGTTCGCGCCCTGCAGCAGCGACGGGCTCGCGTCGAAGTGCGAATAGGCAACGCCCCCGTAAACCTCGTAGCGGTTGTTATAGCTCACCCCGGAAAGTGTACTGTTGGCTGCCACAACCGGCGGGTGATACTGCGGGGCCTGCGCCAGGGCAGAGCCGGCCGCAACAGAGGCAAGCGGAGCAACGAGCGCCAGGGCGGCTGTGTGGCGAGCGACGCGTGTCTTTCGAACCAGAGACCGAGGGAACAGCTGAGAAACGGATGCAAAGCAAGACAAAGAACAGGACCTCCGAGTACCAAGCTCCACTTTACATGGCTCCCGAGGCGCTGTGCCCGCTGCTGTACCCTGAAAGTGTGAGCGAACGGGACAAACAGGCGCGAAAGCGCTTCGCCGGCAAGCAGTGGGATGGGCTTGAACCCATGATCGAGGAGTATGCCCGGGAGGCGATTGCGATGGCGAAAATCGACTTCAAGGAAGATCTGGATTACAGCCCGGCCTCGCTCGAACGGCTGGAACGCATCCTGAACCGGCTGTGTCCCGCGCCTGCGCCCTTGCCCGCGGGCGACGGCGAATGGCTCACGCTGCTGTGGGGCAGCTACTTTGGCGAGCTGCTGCGGCAGGTGCATGGCGGCGCCTGGGCCATGACGCTGTACCCGGGCAGCGACTTCTCCGTGCCGACCCTTGAGATCGCAACCGGCTCCCGCCTGTACCCCATGCTGAAAGTGAATCGCCGCCTGACCCTCGGCGCCGGGGAAAGTATCCCGGCGTTCTACGCCATGATGGCCGCGCGGCTTGGGGCTGCTCCCAGGCCCGTCAACTAGAGCGTTTCGGCGGCGCGCAAACCACCGTAACGCACGGCGAGCTGCCGGTATGAGACAATCGCGGTTGATGAGGAAAAGACCCGCACCCAGTATGGCGGGCAGCGCTTATGCTAGATAATCTGTTCACGCCGACGCACCTGTTATTCGTACTTGCGATTGCATTGCTGGTATTCGGCCCCCGCAAGCTCCCCGAGCTTGGCAAAGGTCTTGGCGAAGGATTGCGCGGATTCAAGCAGGGCATCAAGGGCGACCCAGAAGTGACGGCGGTGAAGTCCGAAGCCGCGAAACCCGAGACTGCGCCCGAAATCAAGTAAGCTTCTCACTCCCACGGTCTTCTCGAAACGGCCAGCAGCAACGCCCGGGGCGCGCTTTCTCGCTTCCGGGCGTTTCTGTTTTTGGCCAGCTGCGGCTTTCCTGGCCTCTTCGCGCGAAGTGATCATATGGAGCCGAAAAGATCATTTCTGTTGACGATCTCTCCCACAGTCGTTAGGCTCAACCTCGAACTCCCATTGGAACCTGGACGCATCACTCCCTTGCGCAACGGCTGCCCGGCTCGATCTTCTGCCGCGTGGCCTGTTTCGAACGGAACTGGATAGTGTTCGGGCAGAGGTTTCCCTCCATGCGATACACCCCTTTTGCTTCCCTTGCAACCACCGCGTCTGTTCTGGCGCTGCTTTCCGCCTCGGCCGCCCTGGGCCAGACGACCACCGGATCGGTCAGCGGTACGGTCACCGATCCGAGCGGAGCCGTCATCCCGCATGCGAACGTGGTCGCGGTCAACACCGCAACCGGCGTGCGCACGCCTGCGACCAGCAACGATGCGGGCGTGTATTCGATCCGCTTTCTGCCCATTGGGCAATATCAGATCGAGGTGACAGCGCAGGGATTTTCGAAGCTTACAGTGCCTCCGTTCGCGCTCGAGATCGACCAGACAGCGAAGATTGACGCGCATGTGACTGTAGGCGCGAGCACTAACGTTGAAGTGCAGGGCGGGATCGCGCCCATTCTCGATACCTCCGATGGAACGATCGGACTGTCGCTGACGGCAAACCAGATCGAGACGATTCCGCTCAACGGCCGCAATTTTTCTTCTGTCACGTTATTTCAACCCGGAGCGGTCAATACCGATCCGCAGGGCCTGGTGGGCGCGAACGCGACGGAGCGCGACACTTACAACAGCGGCGTGGTCGCGGTAAACGGCAATCGCGCGCAGGCAAACAATTACACCCTCGACGGTATCGACATGAACGAGGGTCAGAACAATCTCATTGCCTACAATCCAGCGCCCGATGCCTTGGCAGAGATCCGGGTCATCACGGCTGACGCACCCGCAACCTATAGCAACGTGAACGGGGGCGATGTAGTCGCGGTGCTTAAGAGCGGAACCAACCAATTCCATGGCTCTGCTTACGCCTATCTTGAGAACGAAAACCTCAACGCCAACAGTTGGTCCAATAAGCACACGACCCCGGTGCAGCCGATTAACCCGTTTACCCAGACGCAGTTCGGGGGGACGATCGGTGGCCCTATCAAGCGCGACAAGCTGTTCTTTTTTGCCGACTACGAAGGAGTGCGCGAGCACACCGGCGGTACAAGCACGGCCAGCGTGTTCACGGCTGCGATGCGAGCGGGCGATTTCTCTGCAGTGCCGAAGCAACTCTTCAATACCCAGGCGAACTTTGCGCCTTACGTGAACAACCAGATTCCGGTTTTGAATCCCGTCGCCAGGTTCTTGTTTGCGCACCCGGAGCTTTACCCACTGCCGAACGCGGTGGCGCAGGACGGGCTGGTGCAAAACAATTACATCGGTTCCTCTCGGTCCTTCATCGTGACCGATCAGGGCGACGCGAAGGTGGAATGGGATCCGCGCACCGCAGACAAGATCACGGGCTTCTATTCGCAGTCCAATGCGGCCGACGCGAACACTCCGGTTCTGGCGATTTCATTTCCCGCACAGAACAGCTTCCCAACCAAAATCTTTGGCACCACCTGGGTCCACACCTTCTCGCCGGAGATCGTGAACGAGGCGCGCGCCGGCTTTACCCGGGTTCGCTGGGACAAGGGTGTTCCTACAGACCCGAGCGGTGAGTTCGGACTCACGGGTGACCAGAAGGTCGGCATCCCGTTCGGGACGCAAACCTACGTCGGCTTCTCCGGACAGAGCCTGCAGGACAACTTCAGCTATTTCGGGACACCAGCCGCGCCGGCGCTGCTGCGCGACAATACCTTTTATTACGGCGACAACCTGACAATCCAGCGCGGGAGGCACCTGCTGAGCCTCGGCGTCCAGGCTATCCGCTACCAGCAGAACTATTCGCTGCTGGGCGCCCAGGGCGCGTTGGGCGAATTCGACTACAATGGTACGTTTACTGGCGATGGCACGAACACCGGCTACAGCGGCGCGGATTACCTGCTGGACGAGGCTGTCCAGGAAAACATAGCCCTGCCGGGTAGCGGACTGGTGGGAAACCGGCAATGGCGCACGGCGGAGTTTTTCCAGGACGACTGGAAAGCTACCGACCGGCTCACCCTGACCCTCGGGATTCGCTACGAGTACGACCAGCGTTGGAACGAAGTGAACAACAA
>CAXTSA010000172.1:0-6426 GCA_964246755.1 uncultured Acidobacteriaceae bacterium | reverse complement strand
CACTCTGCGCAGCTTTTCCGTCAAGAAAAGCTGCATTTCGCAGATACCGGGTGCCCCACAGCAACTGTGAAAATGCTTTAAGGTCTCCAGCTTCACCCCGGTCGGCGTCTTCACCTCCGCATTGCTTCGTCTCGCACTCTCAAAATGGCCGCAAATAGCGAGTTCATTTCTCTTCCAAAAATCGACCCACGCAGCAACCCCTTCAAAAGCTTCGCGCACTGAAGGTTTAATCTTTTCGAAATCGTTGCATCAAGTCACAGAGGTCACGGTGAATGAGAGCGACGCGCTAGGGCCCGTTTATATCGCTTTGAGTTCAGTCAGTAATCGCAAGCCAAGCGCGCACTTCTTATACGCTGTTCTTGAACCGGCGAATCTTATATCCAGCTGTAGCCACTATCCGACTTGCTCGACGATCTTATCAGGAATAAGCACCTCTTAAGGGCAATGCTCCATCTACCTGTTCTTATCGGCGCGGTTGGTGTACGGCATCATAGGAAATCGAATACGTCTGATTACCTTCGTACCGGACCAGAGTAAGCAAACCACAGCAAGAAAGGGTCGGATATGCCCGCCTTTAGCCACCGCCCGCTTTATTCCTGCTCTGACTTCGATCTACTGACGAGAATTGAAGTGCGATTCTCGCTGCATTGCAGGCATCACTACTGCACCTTCCCCTGCGGCCTCAACCGGCCCAGCTCTCCCGCGCACGCAATCGCATTCAGCGAAGCGAGCTTCAGGTTGTCGAACGTGGCCCAGATCCAGAATCGCGTCGATAAAGCCTCGTTCGCGTCCGCCTGCCGGATGCGCAGCAGGATATCTTCCTGCCCCGCACAGCTCAAATTGCTCGGCGGATCCCCCTCCCCCATCACCACATCGACATGGTCGCCGGCCAGCGCGGCCTCCAGGTGTTCGAGCTCAACGGCACGCTCGAGTTCCACCCCGAGCGACATGCCGTACCCATGAAACGCAGGCACCTGCACCAACTGCACGCCCACCTGCGGCAGGCGGCCGCCTGAAAGCAGGTCATAGTGCCGGCGAATCCGCGCCTCCACCGCGATTAGGTCGATTTTCGACGCCTCGCCCAGCGTGGGCGTCAGATTGAACGCGACTTGCATGTCATACACATCCTTCGGCATGCTTTGAAAGTTGAGCAGCGTCACGGTCTGCTGGTGCAGTTCATCAACGGCCGCGCGTCCATGCTCGGATGCCGGCTCATGCACCGTAGCCCACGCGCTCTTGACCGCGCCAACATCTCCGAGCCGCGCCATCAGCAGCCCCAGCGTAGTCGCGGCAATGTGGGCCGGTACCAGAGCCGGCGTGTGCAGGTCCGGCGCCGGCGCCGCAGGGTTGTCGATCGCATCGCGCACCCAGGGCGCCGCGACCAGAACCCCAGGCTCGCTCTCCAGCACACTCGAAAGATCGATGATGCTCGCGTGCGCCTCCGCCGCGGCTCTCCAGTTGTCGTTCGTCTGCGCCGGCGACCCGGCGAAAAAGACATAATCCACATGATGGAAGGAGTCGGCGTCGATGGCCTGAATCACCGTGACCTCATCGCCAACAGCCTCGATCTGGCCCATGCCCTCCTCTTCGTCCATCAGCAGCAGCTCCGCCGAGGCGAGCGGGCTATCTTCGAGCGCCTCGGCCAGCTCCTTGCCGCTTAGCGTTGCAGCCCCAACGATTGCAATCCGTACTTTCTCCGGCATACTTTCCTTTTCAATTCCAGCATTGCTTCCACGCATGTAGACCAGGAAGCAATCCTCAGCGTGGCTTTTCCGTCAAGAAAAGCCACATATATCCCAAACGGTTGCCAGGCACCCTCGAGAAGAAGTGCTCTAAACGTGGCCTAGTTTCCGGTCCGCTCTGCCCGACTTGCGCTGCCACCCATACAGAAGACGCGCCAAAACGCCTGAAAAGAGATAGATCAGCGCGATGGCGGCAAGTACGTACTGCGAAAAAAACACGAGGGTGTACAGAAAGGCCCCTAGCAAAACGACCCACCGAAACGGATGCGCGTGGGCGAGGTTGATCTCCTTGCCGCTCCAGAAACGCCAGGTGCTTACCATCAACAGTCCGATCGCGACCACGTAGGCACCCCACAGCAGGGCCACCCAGTGGATCGCAACCGGGACACCGCTGAAGAAGTGCACGACCGCGGCGATCGCTCCAGCGGCCGCCGGGATCGGCATTCCGACGAAGTATTTGCTGCCCGGCCGCCCCGGGTTTTTCGGCTTCGGGTTACCGGTGCTATTAAAGCGCGCCAGCCGCGCCGCGCCGCACAGCAGAAACAAAAAACAAAGCAGCGCGCCGAGTTCAACCAGCTTATGCCGCAAAGAACTGCCCGGGGTGTGCGGCAACATCTGGAAACCCCAGGTGTAGGCCAGCAGCGAGGGCGCGACCCCGAAGGTGATCACGTCGGCTAACGAATCGAGCTCCTTGCCGAACTCGCTCGTGGTGTTCGTCATACGCGCGATACGACCGTCGATCGTGTCGAACGGGATCGCGAACCCGATGGCCAGCGCGGCATAATCGAAATGCTGAGGCTCAATTACCGTGCCTTGCAGGCTTTGTGTAATCGCGTAATATCCCGCCGCGATATTGCCTGCGGTGAAGATGGAGGGCAGCAGATACATGCCGCGCGATCTGCGTCGTACGTTCTTCGAGCGCGGCGAAGCACCTGGCTCAAGCACCATCGGCGCGAGACGAGGCCCCTCGCTCACCGGGTCTGCTCCAGACGCTCGGGCATCTTCGCTGGATGCACCTGCTCCCCGGCAAAGTCGCTGCGCATTCGGACGGGGGCGACATACGCCAGAACCGTGCTGCCACCCTTCACAATGGCCCCTTTCCCCACGCGCGTCTCAGCATCGGCCGGCAGAATCAGGTCCGTCCGCGAGCCGAACTTGATCAGTCCTACCCGCTGCCCACGCACCAACCGGTCGCCTACTGCCTGACGAAATACGATCCGCCGCGCCAGCAATCCGGCAATCTGCTTGAAGACGAGTTCATACCCATCCTCAGCCTCCATCACGCAGATATTCTGCTCGTTCTCCCCGGCCGAGGCCGCGTCCATCGCGTTCAGGAATGCGCCCTTCTGGTAGCGGACCTCACGCACTATCCCGCTTGCCGGCGCGCGGTTCACATGCACGTTGAACACGTTCAGAAAAATAGAAATCCGGGTGCGCGGCCCGGCAGGAGTCGAGACCGTTTCAACGCTGGTAACCTTGCCGTCCGCCGGGGAAACAACCAGCCCTTCGCCAGTCGGTATAGCGCGCTGGGGGGCGCGAAAAACCCCTAGGACGACCGCAGCCAACCCGAGGGGGGCCAACGCCCACCACCAGGTGTGGGTCAGCACCACGACCACCACCGCAACCACGATCAGCGAAACGCCGTAGAAGTATCCGTCACGAACCATCCCACTGATTATAGAGGGCCGCCTCAGCATGCGAAGCCGCCAAACACGCCCTCGGCCCGCTCGTTCAGCCGAAGGCTCAACAGCACCGCGTCTTCGTCGGGATTGCGGTAGTACCCGCGACGCAATCCATCCTGCTCAAATCCGAGCCGCGAGTACAGACGCAGCGCCTCGCCGTTCGAAGCTCTGGCCTCGAGCAGCAACTGCTTCGCTCCTGCCCCTCGGCTCCATGCGATCGCTGCCCCGAGCAGTGCCGAACCAACCCCCTTCCGCCGATAACCCGGCGAGGTCACGACAGCCTCGATCTCCGCCGTACCCCCCGCGTGGCTGGCCATGGCGAAGCCCTGCACCATAGCGGCATCCTGAGCAGCAGCCTCTGAAGGAGTGCAGGATGTCGCCACCCATGCCCCGCATCGTCGCGGGTCGTCCTCCGCGACCGTGAGCATCCGTCTGAACTCGAAATCGGGCCAATGAGGCGCGGTTGGCACCCTCGCTGCGATCGCAATCACCTCGCTCCCGTCCTCCTCCCGCATCGTCCGCACAAATATCGGTAACGACACCGGCAAAGCGGCGCTCATGGCCCCTGCGCCGGCATGCGGAGCATCTGCTCAGCCCTCCACAGATACAAAGCATCGAGCGACGCCGCATCGTCCCAATCGCCCGCCGCGACACGCGCCTCAGCGTACCTCAGCGCGTCCGCGGCCGTAGGTGCTGCTACCCGGCGTGCCTCAGGAAAAAGTTCGCGCACCCGGTCCTCGCAAACCGCAAGCCCGCGTTCTTTGCCGCCTCGCAGCGCTTCGTGCGCTTCCGATGCGGTCAGCAGTCGGCCACCCTGTTCGTCCTGCCCGGTCCCGAGCAGATACACATACCCTCGACCGGCATCCAGCGCCACAAGCGGCGCTCCGGAACGCTGAGCCATCACCCGCAGACGCGAAACCCCCACCAGCGGCACACCTGCCGCCTCTGACAGCGCCTTGGCCGCGCTCAAACCGATCCGCATGCCGGTAAAGCTCCCGGGTCCCCGCACAACGACCAGGGCCCGAAGCGCAGCAGGCCCAAGCTCACCCAGCACCTCTTGCAAGGCACGCGTCAGCAGCGATCCAGCCGTACGCGCTTCGAGGGCTTCCTCGCGCACGACCTCCCACGCCCCAGCCCGCACCCACGCCAGTGCCAGGGTCGTCTCGGCGCCGCAGCTATCGAGCGCGAGCACATATTCGGAGGCAAGCTCGCCTGAGTTTCGGTCCATCCCCTGCAATCCCCGATAGCAGTTCTCGTACACACGTAAAGAGACCAGCGACGCTCAACGTGGCTTTTCCGTCAAGAAAGCCATACATCATCCATCCTCGCCCTCTACACCACCGTCGAGCCGCAGCAGCACCTTCCTAAGCTGCGCGTCATTGCTGTAGCCCGAGCGCTCGGCCCGCAGTCTCCCCGCAGCCGCAATCCTCGCCCGCTCTTCCGGCCGCTCAAGGTAGTACCGGGCCTTCTCCGCGCACTCCTCCGCGGAACTGAAAAACACCGCTTCCTCCCCTTCGACAAAACAAGCCTGGTGCCCCGGGGCGCGCTCGGCCAGCAAAAATTGCCCACAGGCAGCGATCTCGATCGCCTTATGCGCCACGTCGTCCTCGTTTTTATGCGTGACAAACGCCAGGTTCACCTCGGACCGCCAAATACTCTCCCGGTAGGCCGCATCCTTCATCATCCCGCCGGTCACATATCGTTCCCGCAGATCGGGCGGCCACGCTTTTTCCCAGCGCGGCCCAGCCACCGCGAGCGGGAGTTTGAACTCGTCCCCCAGCCGCGCCAGAAACGCCGGGCGCTCCTCGAGCGGGCTGCCTGTATACGACACTCCCCGGTCCCGGTCCGCATCGCCCCAGCCCTCGGGTGGAGGGTAGTGCTGGGTCGGCTCATAGGAGAACAGGAGCTTGACGTACGGCAGCCCCCACGCCTCATAGCGCGTCACATCGGCATCGCGGAACAAACAGTTCAGGTCGAACAACCGGAAAATCTTCAGGAACTGCATCCAGCAGCCATCTCCCCGCGGCCCAAATGGATTGTCCTGATTCACGCAAACTATTGTGCTTCCCCCCGCTTTGATCTCTTTGATCGTGCCCGTCGTAAAGTGGATCGGCTTATCAAGCCACACCACATCCGGCTTATGCTCCCGGACTGCTCGCAACAGGGCGCGATTGATCGGCGCCACCAGCGGTCCGACCGGCATACGGAACTGCAGCGCCCGCACGTAGCGCGACCGTGGATCCCACGGCTCCAGCGCAAATGGAACGACCTCCTGCCCCAGCCGGCGCAGCGCCTCGCAGCGATACGCGGAGGTATTGCCCGCGCTCAAAGCCGCGACATAGAGAATCTTCCGCCGTTTCGGCTCCCCGCTCATCCATCTCCTTTGCGCACTCTATCGGCACATCTGGGAAGTTCGTTCAGGGTGCCTGCGATGAAATTCAGGAAATCCCGTCCAAAGCCTGCCGCAGATCCGCCTCGAGGTCCACCAGGTCCTCAATCCCGACCGAAATCCGCACCATACCGTCCGTGATCCCCAGCCGCGCCCGCGCTTCGGCCCCAATTGCCGCATGGGTCATCGTCGCCGGGTGCGAAATCAGGGTCTCCACCCCGCCCAGGGACTCAGCCAGAGTACACACCCGCAAGCGCCGCAGAAACGCATTCGCCCGATCGAGCGAACCCATCTCAAACGCGATCATCCCGCCGAAACCCGACATCTGCCGCACCGCCAAGGCATGTTGCGGATGCGACGCGAGTCCCGGGTACCAAACCCGCTCGACCGCCGGGTGCCCGTCGAGCAGCGCCGCGATCGCCCGCCCGTTGCTGTCGTGCTCCCGCATTCTCACCGCAAGCGTCTTGATCCCGCGCAGTACCAGCCACGCCTCAAACGGCGACAGGATCCCGCCCGTGCACTTCTGAATGAACCCAAACTGCTCCCGATGCTTTGCCGTCGTCCCAACCAGCACCCCGCCCAGCCCGTCCGAGTGCCCGTTCAGGTACTTCGT
>CAXTSA010000171.1:0-6468 GCA_964246755.1 uncultured Acidobacteriaceae bacterium | reverse complement strand
CCCCGGATGCTCCTTCGCGAACCGCCGTTGCGCATGCCCCAGCGCCTCCAGGGCGTCCTGCCCTGCCACGCCCGCCATGGCGTCCCGCGAGCGGTCCAGAAGCGACAGCAGTCCCCGTGTCGTCAAGTGATCTTTCACCCCCTCCAGACTTCGGATGTGGTTGTAGAGGGACGGAGCCTTGATACCCAAAAACGAGGCCAGCTTTGCGATCGTTAGATTCTCCAAGCCATCGGAGTCCGCAAGCGCGACAGCGGCCTGTAACACTGCGTCCAAATCCAATCCTGCGCGCGGCATCTACGGCCTGCCATTCTGTAGGAAGCTTGCCACAGCCGGCCCTACCTGTTCCGGCATCTCCGTGTGCGGATAATGACCGGCACCCTGCACCAGGAGCAGCTTCGCCCCAAGTCGGTTCGCTGCCCATTCAGCCTCGGCCGGAGGGTCCGGGAAGTCGGCGTCCTTGGTTCCCATGACCACGAGCACGGGTAGTTCCGTCTTCGTAAGCATGGCCTCCGTGTCTGACTTGGATAGATAGAACATACTCTTCAAAGCGGCCATACGGCCGGGTTCTCGCAGGTTGTCTCTCAAAGCCTTGCGATACGGCGCAAAGTCCGCGGGTTTGCGGGTTGGAAAGAGACTGGTCCAATAGGTGAGCCAGAAACGAACGCGCCACGGTCCGCCAAAACCAAGTGCGAGCGCGGCTCGCAGGTACCACGGAACGCCTTTGGGAGGGTCGCGCAGCACCGGCCCAATCAACACCGCCTCGCTCACTCTCGCCGGGGAATCATGTGCTGCCCACAATGCCGCCCCGGCCGAAAAAGAGCTCCCGATGATGCTCGCTCTGGTCTGCCCCAGATGGGTCATCAGATCCAAAATATCCTGCCCCACCGCGCGCGCTGAATAGTCGTCCCACTGAGGGCTGCTCGCGCCGTGTCCTCGTACATCAACAGTGACGACGCGATATCCTGCGGCGGTCAGATATGGCGTTAAATACCTGTATTCACGCCGAAGATCTCCCATTCCGGGCACGGCAATCACCATAGGACCAGAACCGCCGGTATCGTCGAATCCGACGGTGCCACGGCCACTTTGCATGTGGAGGGTGGCCCGCGCTTCGGCCACTTTCGGTTTGTCGCCGAAAGCCGAGAGCGGGAGGGAGTTGTTATAGGAAGGAAGATCGGCCATTCAGTTCACCTCGCTTCTACTAATAGAAGCTTAAAAACTACTATACGTAGCAAACGCCTTGAAGTCCAGCCCCATCCCGCCATTTTTTGAGGGCGGGTGAGCTTGAGGAACCCTCGGCGTTTCCGCGCCTAGGCCTTAATCGGTGGATACCGACCTCTGCCCAGCCTTATTACGTGCTTTATTGTCCGTTTTCTGGAGTGACTCTTGTTTGTGCCCCCAACCTGCCTTCTTCATCATGGGCAAGGGAAGGCAAGCTGGGCCACTTCTGGAAGCACGCCTTCGGGGTCGCCGTATTGCGCGCGACCGTGCTTGCAAAGTGCACCGTTCACTTTACTTCCGAACCAAGGAAACAGTTTCGCGGCGCTTCTGCTGGAAGGCTGGAGCTTAGTGATGCAGGACGTTCAGGTCACTTTCCAAACGACGAAGGCAAAGCGCACCGACAGAATAAAGGCTTTTGGCAAGCCTTGTGGCTCACCTGGAGCGCCATCCGGAGCTCTTCGACTGGATGCCCTCGGCTAAGGTGTTCTGCAGAAAAACATGGAGTGCGTGACGCTGCGTGCTTACAAAGCCGATTTCACCGGCCGCATAGTGAACGCTGGAGAAATCATCGACAGCTCGCTTCGTTTCCGACGGACGGAGTGTTCAGATCCTGATGCGCACCTATGCACTGACGCGAGGGTTGTGGCAAATCCCACCAGCATGCTGAGGAGACACTGCTGGCCGGGATTCAAATCGCGCCGAGCATGAAGCCTGAAATCTTTAGCGAAGAGCTGGCGGAGGCATTGGCCGAGTACTGGCGCGGAGCGTTGGCGTAAAGGCATTGAGCATTGAGGCGCCGAGTTATGAGTGAGAACCGCCCGCCAGAACTTCGCCTGCAAGCAGGTTCTGCAGCACACTCGCGAGGTGCGGATAGGCGATCTTCTCCTGCTCCAAGCGCGCTCCGTCTCCAAATGCCCCATCCTGAAGATCCTTGAAGAGGCGTGTCTCGTCCGGCGTGAGCGCATAAAGTGCACGCTTCACCTGTGCGGCTTCCAGAGACCACGAACTACGGTAGCGAAGCATAGTCTCGCGGTCCATCAGCATGGACTCAACATGACCAAAGTGCCCGCGGAGCCCATCCAAAATCGCAAACCCATGTGTATCGATATCGCCCCAGTAATAGAGTCGCAATGACGCGATCCATCCTGCATGCCTGAGCAAGGGAATGCTGTAACCGGCTCCGAAAAGGACGATCGCTCCCGGCACATTCGGGAACGCGAGAAAGTTAATTTCGTTCTCCGTCACGAACACTCGATGGATCGGCAGCCTCAACGCTGCAAAGCTATCCGCATCCATCTCCACATCCGGGGTTCCCTCCAAAGATGCCCACCGGATTGTTGGATCAATGATGCGAAATCGAATGCGGCTTGGTTTGCTGCGAAAGCCATAGCGCGAATGAAACTCGGTTGCGCTCGCATATTCCGTTCTCACTGAATCTGGCTCGAGCACCAGGTCAAACAGTTCGGCCAGCACCGCCCTGTGTGTTTCGATGAACATTCGGCACATCAATCTGCCGCGGATAGATGTTCGGCCGGGGCCGCGCTCGCATCCACTCCACGACGCACAGGATTCGAGTCCATGACTCGCGCAAAGCAAGCGCTCGAAGCGGATTCTCTCGCAGCCAGGGTACAACATCCGGCAGCCGTGCTTTCGACGCCGCATACAGCTGCCTGTAACGATCCGCATCCTGCTGTTTGCCGAGCCACGGGATCGCGGCGTCTGCGCTGTCTACCCAGGCCGCCGTTGGAATACGTTGATTGCCGACCGCTCTGCTGCGAAATGCTTTCCATTCCAGACGAATCACCGGCACGCTCCGCAGTGTCGTAACCCAATCCTGAGCAAGGCCGAAATCCTTTTCAATCTCGCGAGACGATGGTGCGCGAAACCGCAGTCGATACGGAAACACAGACTCTTCGCCGACAAACGCTCGCAGCACATCTCCGCGCACCCACAAGCGCTCGAGTTGCTGCTTCACGTCGGCTTCGTTTGTCCACATTAATCGGCTCGCGCTCCCTTCTGCCGGCGATACTCTGCGATGGAAAGGTTCAGAATGCTGGAGGACTTCCCAGTGCGGTTCTCGACAAAGCCGACGCTGGCAACGTAGGGCTCGATGATATGTGTCTTCTGCAGCGGCGTCACGATCAGCAACTGCAGATTCAGCTTGCGAAAGAGCTCGAGCCCGTATTGGGCAGACTCGTCCGAACCTCGGCCAAATGCCTCATCAATCAGGACGAGGCGAAACGATCTCGATCGGTCTTCCACACAATCCAGGCCGAACTGATACGCCAGACTAGCGGCCAGGATGGTGTATGCCAGCTTCTCTTTCTGGCCGCCCGATTTTCCTCCCGAATCTGAATGGTGTTCGTGCTCTCGATCGCCTTCACGCCACTTCTCGCTGACAGAAAACTGGAACCAGTGACGCACATCCGTGACCAAATCCCTCCAGCGGCGGTCCAGGTCGGTGTTCTCCGGCCGTCCGCGCAGCCGATCGAGAATCACCTTCACCTGTTCGAATTTTGCTTCCGTGTAGTGATCGCTGCCGGTCCCGGTCAGTTCGCTGTCGATACACGCACGCATGTCTTCGCGAAATTGGCGCACTTCCGGATTCGCGGTGTGCTGCTGCACGATCTCGATATACCGGCCACGGTTATAATTGATCTCGGCGAGTGGCTTATTTATGCGTTCAATGCGCTCTCGAATCTGGTGCGCTTCGCTGTTGAGCTTGCTATGAAACAGCGCAATCCCACGAATCGAATTCGTTTTCAGTTCCAGCTTGAACTGCTCCTCGAACTTCGGCAGGTCGTGCCAGCATAATTGCTCGAGCATCTTGCGATACTCGCCTTGCGCTTCCAGGTTTGCATCGAAGTCGTTTGTCTCCAGAACAAACTCGTTTTTGAAGGCTGACATCGCAAGCACGATACGATCTCTCAACCGGGACTGCTGTTTCTCTTCCATGTCCAGAAGCCGCTGACACTCACCCCGAACCGCTTGCTCATACTGGTCGCAGTTTTCCACTTTCAGGGCCGTTTGCGCGACGAGCGATTCGCGGACACTGTCGATATGCTCTCGAATGTTCGGCTCCAGAGGCGTAACGAATGCTTCTGCCTGGGTCGTAAGTGTTCGATCGTTATCCAGGTTCGAACTAGCCCGACCTGTCTGTCGATCTAACTCCGAAATTGCGTTATCCGTTGCCGTCAGTTGCGTTTCGGCATCGCGCAGCTGGCGGCGCAGCGTTGCAAGCAGGTCGCTCGCGCTTTCTAAGCGCAGCTTCTCTTCACGAAGCCTGAACGATGTCTGCTCGCAGCTTCTCCAGTCCAACTCACGGAAGGCGACAAATTCTCTCAGCCCGGCGATGGCTTCCAGTTGCTCCCCTTGCGTCTTTCTCTGCCGTTCCGCCTGCGCCAGTTCGCCGGCCAGCGCAGCGAGACGATCTTCAAGCGCGATTCTTGTCCGCTCAAGCACCAGTATCTTGGCTTCGTTGCTCCACCCCAAAACGAAGCGGCTGCGGTCGTTCAACTGCGAACGATCGTCCTTCACATGTCGCACGCCACGGTCTTTCACCTGACCAGCCAGGGACAATGCGCGATGTTCCCGCTGAAACTGCTCCTGGGTTTCGCAACAGGCGAGGTCAAATCGATCGCGGAGCTCTCCCTGGATCCATGCGGCAAACCTCGGGTGCGCTTTCGTGTCGATTTTATGAACGAGGGAATTGCTCTGCGGAACTTCACCCTGCCTTCCTATGGGCAAAGACCGAACGCGAAGATACACAAGCATTGCGTTCAGATGCGTGGCATCTACCCATTCCGATACCTGCTTGTAGTTCGCTTCCGTCACGAGCATCGAGAGGGCGAAGCTTTTCAGGACTCGCTCGATAGGCCCTTCCCACCGCTCCTCGCCTGAGCGCACCTGGAGCAGTTCCCCTGCGAACGGAAGTTCTTCCGGCTTGAGTCCAAATGCATTGAGCAGGCGAGCCCTCACCTGGATCTGCGATCTGGGAATGTTGTTCGGCTGTTTCTTGAGGCTCTCCATTTCGTCGACAAGCGCCTTGTGTTCTTCTCTACCTTTGCGGAACTCGACGCTGAGTTCCACAAAACGGTTCTGCGAGCGGTTTTCCTCCTCCGCTGCGGCCTCGCGCATCCCGTCCAGTTGATTTCTTTGCTCTGCAAAGATGGTTTCGTTGATAGCCTCCTGCATGCCGAGGGATCGGGTGATGGTGGTGTATCGCTCTGCGCGTAGCCGTCGCCTGCCGAGCTCAGTGTCTTCTGTACGGATCTCGGCATCCAGCTGCGCCAGCCTATCGCCGCCTTGCTGCGCAATCGCCTGCTTTAGCAGTCCGACTGCGTCGGACTCCTTGACTCGCTGCTCCAGGTGCCGATCCTTGCGCGCCTCGAGCTTCGCAACCTCCAGCGTGAGATGTTCCATCCGTTGTTTCAGCAGTCCAAGCTTCACCTCGGAGAAGTAGGATTTGAGGCTATCCCTGCATTTACGCCAAAGCCGAAGTTGCGCTGTTTGCTTTTCATGCAGATTGCAGTCGTCCACCAAGGGGATGAGTAATGCTACCTGCCGCTTTGCTTTCACGACTGCGGCATGAGCACGGGTCAGATCGTCAAAGTGCGCGATCAGCTCCGCGATATCTTCGTGGACAGGAGCGCCTTCCAGCATGTGCTCGCGAACGAAATCCGTAATACTTCCCACTGACTTCATGGATACGGTTTGGTGAAACAGTTCCCAAGCCTGCTCGTTCGTAACGTGGAAGCGCCTGCGGTACTGCGCCGCATAAGCCGGGAAGCTATCGAAGATGTGCACACCTTCCGCCGCTCGTAACCGCTTTCGTAGAGGCGAAATATCCGGCCCAAAGTTCGAGAAATGTTCCTTGATCGAAAGCTCTCGCTCCGCGTATATAAAGAGCCGCTCCGGCTGCCCCTGAGCTTCCTTGAACCAGAAAACCTGCGCAAGCGTAACTTGCTCGCCGAAGCTCTCGTTCCTGAACACGCTGAGAACCACGGAGTATTCGTTTTGTTTACGCAGCGGAACAGGCTTGGTCGTTCCTGTGTCTTCGTTGCGTTCTGACTTGTAATGCCCCAGGACATACGTTCGCAGCGAACGCTCCTTGGTCTCTGCTCCCGCCGCCTTATTGTATGCAATGCGATTCGACGGCAAAAGCAATGTCGTTAAAGCATCGACAAGTGTTGATTTTCCGGAACCAATGACGCCGGTAAGCACGCCGTTTGCTCCGTCCAATGGAAG
>CAXTSA010000170.1:0-6516 GCA_964246755.1 uncultured Acidobacteriaceae bacterium | reverse complement strand
ATATCCTGAATACTCCCGACTGGCGGGTTGAGGCTTCGGACCCAGAGGGCGAGGGTGCCGTGTACATAGCTTTGTTTTCAGGACTTAACGCCAAGCAAAGAGCCGAAGAATATGCGGCTTGGAAAAATACTGCGACCCGTCCTCGCGCATCAACAGCCGCCACGGCCTAGTAGTCTACTTCCACATCAACTACATCGACTGAATGCTGCATTCTTGAATGTCGAGGACCAGTTTGCCACACACCCTCTCTAATTTCTAAAACTTGAACATCGACAACGAAAGTGTCTCGCCATCCACCCTGCATATAGGGTTCGGAATTGCTCTCTCCAGCAAATTGCCAAAATAGGGCTTTGAGCTTGCCTCGCTTGCTCCCAATAACGTGAGGACACATCTCACGGTACTTTCCCTTATAAATGGCAATCACGTGTTGTTTGTTGATGATGGCACCTTTAATTAGTTGGTAGTCAGTAGACACAGAACGTGAATTGCCTCCCACTCTCAAGTAGGATACTGGGTGCGGCTGTTCCTGCTGGAACTCGGCCTGGGTCATAAAAGAGGTTATGGGACGTATCCCAACTGGTCACGCGTTATGGGATGGACATAGGCATATCGCTATGTCACACTGAACGTGGGTTTCTTGTTTGATGCCGCATAAACGCGCCCATGTGGTGCTGCCCGACGATCTGCTGGCCGACGTCGATTCGCTCGTCGGACCCCGCGGCCGCAGTGCCTTCCTAAGTGAAGTCATCCGGGACGCCGTCAATCGCCGGCGTCTCTTGCAAATTCTGAGTGATCCCGAGCCCATCTGGAAAGACGAAGATCATCC
Organism: uncultured Acidobacteriaceae bacterium; assembly: GCA_964246755.1. Taxonomy (GTDB): domain Bacteria; phylum Acidobacteriota; class Terriglobia; order Terriglobales; family Acidobacteriaceae; genus EB88. The sequence continues at coordinate 5,690 of CAXTSA010000170.1, read as the reverse complement.
CGAGCTGGCCCCAGGATCGGAAGCTTGGGTTCGGCAACTGCGCGACGAAGACGAGCAGCAGCGACACGAAAGATTGAATGATTGGTTCGAGCGCGGCGCCAGCGACCAATGACTACCTACCTGCCCGACACCAACGTGTTGGTCGACGCGTTGAACGGCAAGCGCGGCCGCCGCGAACTGCTGCGCCAGTTGGTGCTCGCAGGGAATCGCCTCGCCTGCTGCAATGTCACCGTGGCCGAAGTGTATTCGGGGATGCGAGCGCATGAAGCCCCGCGCACCGATGCTTTTTTGGCTTCACTCGCCTGGTACGACGCCTCTCGGAAGATCGCCCGACAAGCCGGACGCTGGCGCTTCGATTGGGCGCGGCAGGGCGTTACGCTTTCACTCACCGATACTCTACTCGCAGCCACAGTGCTCGAATACAGCCTTACGCTCATCACTCACAACGAAAAGCATTTTCCGATGCCGGAGCTCGCTCGCTATCCCTTGCCCGGAGAAACCGTCTGAACGGATCTCTCGAAATCCTGCCGCGATTCTCGGCTGCAAGCGTGGCCGCCCCGGCTCTGATTACGGCGGCCGGCGAAGACGCCCGCGAACGTTTTTTCGAGTTTTTTGCCGCGCAGATCCGCAACCGGAATACGCGCGCCGCTTACCTCCAAGCCGCCCATCAGTTCTTTGCCTGGTGCGAGGAGCATGGCTTGGCACTGCGGGAGATCCGGCCGCTGCACGTGGCCGCCTACATCGAAGGGAAACAGCGCGCGCTGAGTGCGCCCTCGATCAAACAGCATCTCGCGGGGTTGCGCATGCTGTTTAATTGGTTGGTGATCGGCCAGGTGCTGCCCTTGAACCCGGCGCTTTTCGTGAAAGGACCGAAATTCAGCCGCCAGGTCGGCATCACCCCGGTGCTCGAGGCCGCGCAAATGCGCGACCTGCTCGATTCGATCGAGACCGGCTCGCTCAAAGGCTTGCGCGATCGAGCCGCCAAGATTATCGGCTCATGGGGAAGCGGCCGCAGCTGCGCTTGCAGGAAAAAGGCGGCAAAGAAAAGCTCGTCTGGTTGCATCATGAGGCCGAAGAATTCTTAGATCGCTATCTGGAGAAAGCCGGCATTACCGATCCCAAAGCCCAGCTATTTCAAACGCTCGACAAAATCCATTGCCTCACAGGGCAGGGAATCGGCCGCCGCGATTTACTCCGCGCCGTCAAACAGCGCTGCGCGAACGCAGGCTTGCCGGAGACCATTTGCAATCACACTTTTCGTGGAACTGGTATCACCGTCTTTCTGCAGAACGGCGGCTCGCTCGAAGCCGCGCAAGATCTCGCCAATCACTCCGATCCGCGTACCACCAAGTTGTACGATCGGCGGAAGGACCTGGCCACACTCAGCGAGATCGAGCGTCGGATTGCGTTTTAGGGGAAGAGACAACGCGTGCATAGGAGTAGGGATGCCAAGCGACAGCTATCGAAGGTCACGCCTGCGGGGGATCAACACATCGCCTTTCTTATGAAAGAGGAAACCCTAGCCGCAGCCAGCAAAGCGCAGCTCGATCTGACGCTGGGCTTTTTTTCTAGAGTGGACGCAAAGCTATCGGTTGTCTTGGCTCTTAATACGGGGATGCTGGCAGTCTTGGGAACCAATTCACCGCCCGTCGGAAAACTAACCATCCCCATGTGGATCAGTGCTGTGTTTGCGCTTCTTCTGATCGGAACGAGCATCTTCTTTTTGTATAGAGGAGCATTTCCCAAATTAAAAGGAGGCGAAGGGTCGTTGGTGTATTTTCGTGCGATCGAATGAATCGGTCGACCTGAGCGCCACCACGCTCTATGCGGATCTTGCAGATTCAACGCAACTCGCTATAGGGGACCAGGAGTTCACGGCAGAAGTCTGCAAAGCCTACCTGATGGGTGGCCATATTCGCAGTTTTGACGGGCGATCGAGTCATGGATGTATTTGTGGAGGGCGCGAAAAACACGGCGGCCGTAGAAGCCGGTCTAAAGATCAACTTATTTTTTGAGCAAGTCTTGATCTCTGCATTCAAAGGACTTCTACAAATCCAAGTTTAACTATGGCGTTGGAACTCTCCTGAAGCAAACGGGGGCATTGACACGAGCAACGTGATGGTGGTGCGGACTGGCATCCGGAACAATAAACGATCTGATCTGGGTCGGCAGAGCGCCCAACGTCGCCGCAAAACTGAGTGGTATCCGGGATAAAATCTACTCGACCTACATAACGGAAGCGGTGTTCAATTCGATGTTGGACAGGAGCAAATATGGCGGGAGCTCAAGCCAACTCATATGGAGGCGTGGTGGCTTGGCCTCAAGGCACAGAATTGGGGCTTCCGATTGTGTACGGCTCCAGCTGGTATCGGACGTTCTAAGACGACAACTCCTTTGGACTGTCAAACGGGATCAGCGGTATATGTATCTGGACATTGCCTTGGAATCCGGCTGCGGATGAACTGCAGTTGGCTGCGGACCTACTGAACGATAGCGAGTTCCCATCCGAGCCCGAACAGATTGCAGCAAAGTACAATTGGTCAGCGCGTCGGCTGAATTCAGCAATCAACTATCTCCGGCATCGTAAGTTTGTCAACTCCGGTTGAAAAATCCTCATTCTACCGGTCGAAAATTCCCCAGCCCTGGTCAAGTGGTGGTTTACAGTTTTGGCCGGTGGATGGAACATAGAAACCGACCAGTGAAGCGGAGGCGGGCAATGCAGGAGTGCAACCCGGCAAGGAATAGCTGGCTGCAAACTCATCCAGACGATGAGAGTCGGGGCGGAGTTGGAGAAGACTTCGCCCTGAACTTTAAGTCGGCACCTCGGATGGATAGATTTGCCCATGCCTTAAAAACTCACGCCGAATGGTTGCGCTTCGCGCGAGGCTGCAAGGTAGTAAGAGCAGCCTCGCTCTGCGGTTCCTGGGAGGGAAGCAAACCAGCTTTGCGGCGCTCTTTGAGGCGATAACTTTCACCGCGAATGTTGACGGTCGTGGAGTGGTGCAGCAAGCGATCGAGAATCGCGGTCGCAATGATCGGGTCGCCGAAAATGGAACCCCACTCGCCGTAACTCTTGTTCGAAGTCAGGATGATGCTGCCCCTTTCATAGCGGGCACTGATGAGCTGAAAGAAGATCGTCGCGCCGAGCTCATCCAGCGGCAGATAACCCATCTCATCGATGATGAGGATCTTGGGTGCCAGATAGATGCGTAATCGGCGGTCGAGCCGGCCTTCGCGATACGCGCGCCCGAGATCGCTGACCAGATCGTGTGCGGTCATGAAGTAGGCTGCCTGCCCGGACTGGATCGCCGTTTCCGCCAGAGCGACCGCCAGATGCGTTTTGCCGACGCCGGGCGGCCCGAGCAGAATCACGTTGGACGCTTCGTGTACGAATCGTAAGGTGCGCAGCTCGCGAATCTGCCGCTCGTCGATGGAGGGCTGGAAAGCGAAGTCGAACTGGTCGAACGTCTTCACATACGGCAGATGAGCCAGTTGCAGCCGGGCCTTAACATAGCGCTGCCGCCGCTGATCGGCCTCTGTGCTCATCACCTCGAGTAGAAAGTCGGCGTAGGCAGGTTCCTGCTTGGAAGCGTTTTCCAGGAGCGTCTCCAGCCGCGCCTCGATGGCCGTGAGGCTGAGTGTCGCCAGAGTGCTTCGCAGCCGTTCCAATATCATCGCGCGCCTCCTATGGCCAAGCTCTCGTAGGCGGACAACGGACGGTGCTCTACCGCGGGAGCGCTCTGTTGCAGGTGGATGAGCGTTTTGCCCGGCTGTTTGTTGCCGAGCGGAATCCCCTCATGATGCTCGCTGCGCGTAACGACCTGATGGCGTCTCACCGCGGGCGCATGCCTCGCAATCAGTTCGGCGCCACAGCGTACTTCTACTTCGTGACCCGGTTCGCATACCCATACTTCTTTGCCCGCGTATTGCCAGGGCACCGAGTAACGGCTGCCCTGCCACGAGACATAAGCGTCGCGTGCCACCTTGCGCTGCTCGTCATCGGCATACGGATAGGCAGGACGACCTTTCACCGGCTGCAGACTGAGCTGGTCTTGCTCCCAACGCATCAATACCTGGTCGCGTGTCGTGCCGTGGATGCGCCGATTGGCTACTTCCGCCACCCAACGGTGCAACTCGGCGTTGAGATCGGCCAGGTTGGCTGGCTCGCGGCCTTGCAAGCCACACAGAAAGTTGCGTCGCACATACTTCACGCCCGATTCCACTTTGCCTTTCGTCTGCGCCCGATACGGGCGGCATAGTCGCGGCGTGAAACCCCAGTAGCGGGCGAAGTCGAGAAACACCGCGTTCCACACAATCTCGCCACGCTGGTCGGTTCCCGTCCAGACCGTCTTCATCCGGTCGTACAGGATCTCCTCGGGAACACCGCCCCATTGCTGAAACGCCGACTCATGCAGGCGCAGCAATGTCCCGAGCTTCTGGTCCGTGGCCGCCTCCGCCATCAGCATGCGGCTGTAGCCCAGCGTCATCGTAAAGCCCCATAACGAGTACTCTTTGCCGTCATCGGCCAGCGATCCGAGATGTCCCCAATCCACTTGCGCCTGTTTGCCCGGCGGTGTCTCGAACCGCCTCACTGCTGCCAGGCGCGCCGATGTACGCTGCGGCCGCAGCCAGTCTGTCAGGATCGTATAGCCGCCACTGTAATTACGCTGCCGCAGCTCGCGCAGCAAAACTTGTGCGTTCCACACGCCCGCTGTAAGCCGTTCCTTCAAGTAAGGCTTGAACGGTTCCAGTTTGCTCCCCTCCGTCGCCCTTGGCCCGTACGCCGGTCGGCTTGTCGGCCTTACCAAGTACTTCCGGATCGTCTTCCGGTCGAAACCAGTCAGCTCGCTGATGGCCCGAATGCTCAATCCTTCGCGTTTGAGCTCTTGAATCTCTTCCACGTCTTTCCCCCTGAACAGGTGTTGACCCTCCTCTGATTCCCAGAGTTGGGGTTACACCACCCGCCCGAGGGGTGGCGGATTTTTCAATCGGCACTATGGGGATTTTTGCACCGGCGCTGACACCCACTCGTTAATCCAGTGGCGATGGCGGGTGAGGAGTGGATAGTTGGCAGGCAACGGGATGCGCGTCAGATAAAGGATTCCGCGAACGGCACTATCGGACGGCGTTGAAATCGTGGAGCTTGAGTTAATCGGACATGAGCGTCAGCGCGATTGAGAGGCAGACTGCGGTTGTCGGCAAGGAATGGTTTACTTCAATGCCGACCAGTACCCGGCGCGCGCATGTACGCGCCATACCGCAGACGGGCGAATGTTAACAGACAACTCTGGTAACCGGCTGGGTCCGGCTCCGGCGGAACGAATGTCAATGTATGACGATTGTATATTTCGGTGCCGATCGTGGTTAGCGATCTTTCATTTTGAATGTGACCCTGTGTAGTTGTGGCAGTGCGAGGCTTCTCACGATGCCAAAGTTTGTATAACGGCAACCGTGTTAGCGTAGACGAAGACGCGGTCGAACAGCGCTAGGCGAGTCTACGGGCCCTTAGCTCAGCGGTTAGAGCAGAGGACTCATAATCCTTTGGTCGAAGGTTCAAATCCTTCAGGGCCCACTCAGAACAATTGCTTAGAGCTGTATGACTGTACAGTCCGGGCATCAGGCTAGCATAACTATTTTTATGGATGCGGCTGGATTACGTTAGTCCCGTGTTGCCAGTACCAGTACCGCAT
>CAXTSA010000169.1:0-6542 GCA_964246755.1 uncultured Acidobacteriaceae bacterium | reverse complement strand
GCCGAAGACCGTGGACGCGGCGCGCCGCCTGCTGCAGGTGGACCCGAGCAATCTGCGCGCGCTGACCTTTATCGTCTACGTGGAAAAGCAGCAGGCTGGGGCAGCCAATCCGCCGGATCAGACCAAGCTTGATGACGCCGCGGCGCTCGCGAACAAGGGCCTGGCCGCGACCAAGCCCGCCAGCATGAGCGATGCCGATTACACCAAGCTGAAGGCGCTGGCGACGCCGATCTTCGAGAGCGCGATCGCTGCCGACGATACGGCGAAGAAGGATTACAAGGGCTCGATCGACGCCTATCAGTCCGAGCTGAAATCGTACACAGACCCGACCCAGACGCAGACCGGCCCCGGCCTGCTCGACACCTACCTGCTGGGCCAGGCATACCTGCAGGAAGACCCCAAGGACCAGGTGAACGCCATCTGGTATCTGACCCGCGCCGCGCAGTTCGCGCAGGGGACCTCCAAGGACCAGATCGAAAAGGCCGCCGAATACTGGTACAACAAGTACCACGGGGCGATGGACGGTTTTGACCAGGTGAAAACCCTGGCGCAGGCCAACCTGATGCCGCCGGCCGACTATAAGCCGGTACCCGCGCCGCCGCCGCCCTCGCCCGCGGACCTGGCCCACCAGGCTGTAACCAGTACGCCTGATCTGAAGACGCTGGCGCTTACCGACAAGGAATTCGTGCTGGCCAACGGCTCCACCGAGGACGCCGAAAAGGTCTGGGCGGTGCTGAAGGGTCAGACCTTCGCGATTCCGGGCAAGGTGGTCACGGCGACAGCCGATTCGGTGCAGATGTCGGTTTCGCAGGACGCCCAGCAGTCGAACAAGGCCGACTTCACGATCAATATGAAGGAGGCCTTGAAGACAGTGCCGACGGCGGGCGCGGACGTAACCTACACGGCTACGTTCGATTCCTACACCCAGAACCCGGCTATGATCATCCTGAAGGACGGCGCGGCCAAGGCGGCAACGCCGGCGCGGCGGACAACCACGACGCGCCGGCGCGCAACCGGCATGTAGCGCTGCCAGTCCCAAATTGGGAATGGAACGGAAGGGCGGCTGCGATAGCCGCCCTTTTTTCCTGGCGCTCGATGGTAGAGTAGGAGGCGCATGAGAGTTCTTCGCCTCCTTCCCCTCGCTATTTGCCTGCTTCTCGCGGGAGCAAAGTTGTTCGCGCAGGAGAATGTTCCCACCCAGGCGACACAGCCGCACCCGCAGGCAACAGTACCGCCGAGCGCGACGCCGACGGAGCCGGGGACGGGGAACTCTCGGGTTGCGCCTGCCAGCAAGTCGCCAAAGCCGGTGCAGGGGCCCGATGTCCGGCTCGATTCGAAGCCGCACACCGACCTGGATAACTCGGTCGATTCCTCGATGCTGGAGCCCGACCTCGGAATGGGCGCGACCCCGATCGTCGACCTCGGCCACGACATCCTCCCCGTCACCCCGGCAGGCATGCTTTCGCGCAGCGAGACCGATAACCCGCGCATGGTGTACTTCGCGCTGCCGCATCGCTCCGGCGATGGGATCAGCGCGGGCGACAGCGCGATCATCGCGGCCCGGCAAGCGGACCTTGTCCGGGCTGCGGCCTTCCGAGGATTCGACCTGAAACGCGCGGGATGGCTGTACCAGCAGGGTGTTTGCCCGGTGCTCCAGCCGGATGCGGAGCAGGTCGCGGGTATCCCGGCGGCCGGGGGCGGTGAAGGCTTTATTCTTCTCCATTTCGTGAAGCAGGAAGAGGGCCGCAGTTCAGCGTTTACCGCGATTGTTCCGCGGGAAAGCGGGTTCCCTGTGCGGGCCATCACGGTCGCGCATCGCAGCGTTGAGGACCAGCACGAATTCCTGAGCGAGAAGACCAGCGGCGCGGTCGTCAATGAAGCCTTGCCGGCGTCCACGCTCTATAAGAATCTACAACCGGTGCAGGACTGGATTGCCACGTCGGCCTGTATCGCCGAGATGGGCGGAGCTTACCCGCATATTCCAAATGAGCCCTATCTCAGTGAAGACATCATCACGGCGCCGCCGCCCTTGATCCGCCTGCTTATCAGTGGCGATCGCAAGATTACGTTTACCGACAGGGTCGACGACACGCACTACGTAGTCTGGGACGAGCATGTTTCCAATCACGGCCGCATGCTCGATGCGCAGCACGAACACGTCACGATCGTGCCGCGCCCGGTTACCAATCCGCCCGTGCCGCAACCGCGGTTGATCGCCAACATCCCGCAGCCTCCCATCCGCGTCACGCCCGATCCGCCGAGTCCCCTCTCCGGCAACAAACAGTAGTTGTTGCCGCTAACTGCCGCCGCTACCTTTCGCCCCTATCTTCTTTCGATAAACACAGTTGCACTTTTTCCCGTCCTGAGACAACGCGCATCCTACTCCCCAGTAAGCGGTTATTTTCCTCGGGGACGTGGCATATGGGTGTGGAGACGTGGTTGTGGATCGGGACTATCGGGATGTTGCTAGGGGCAGGTCTGCTCTATCTGCCTTTGTTCGGGAACAAGAGTGAACGACAGGAAGGCGATTTGATCTCGCACTTCTACGTTCCGCTCATTGCATTCACGCTCTATCTCATGATGGCGCTTGGCGCCGGAGCCCTGGTTACCAGCACGGGCCGGGTGTTTTACTTCGGCCGGTACATTGACTGGACCTTCACCACACCGCTGCTGCTGTACAGCCTCGTCTCCCAAGGGCTGATGGGCACCGGGATCAAGCGCCCCGCACTCCTTTGGGGACTGCTCGGCGCCGACGTATATATGATCGTGACAGGCTTTCTTGCCGGGCTCACGGATAACCCGACGGTGAAGTGGTCCTTCTTCATCTGCAGCTGCTTTTCCTTCATCGCTATCTACGCGTTGCTTTTCGGCCCGTTCAAGAAGCTCACCGCCAGTGGACCGAATGGAGCGGACTTCATCAAAAAGGCGAGCGTCCTTTCTCTCGTCTGGCTGGCTTACCCCATCGTTTTCCTCGTCGGGCAGGAGGGGGCACGCATGTGGAGTGCGACCGCGGACGCGGTTTGCTTCACCATCCTGGACCTTACGGCCAAGGTGCTTTACGGCTTGTGGGCTGTAAGTCTGGCGAAGAAGTCCTCTTCGGCTCTTGGGACGGAGTACGGCGCGGTACGCGGGGCCGCTGTGCGGTAAGCCGCTTATCGTCTGCAGACGCGCCGAACTACCCTCTTTCTGCGCGTCTGCCATGATTCATGATGGTTCGGGAGCATTTCAGAGTGGCGCATGCGGTTGTGATCGGCGCGGGGTTTGGCGGTATGGCATCGGCCCTGCGTTTGCGCGCCGCCGGCTTCCAGGTCGATCTTTTCGACAATCAGGCGCAGCCGGGGGGGCGCGCAGGCGTGTATCGCCGCGACGGCTACACCTTCGATGCCGGTCCTACCGTCATCACCGCGCCTTTTCTGTTTGACGAGCTGTGGGATCTATTCGGGCAGAGCCGTCACGAGGCGATCGAGTTTCGGGAGCTCACTCCCTGGTACCGTATCCGCTTTGCCGATGGGCGAACATTCGACTACGGCGGAACCGATGCAGAACTGATCGAGCGAGTCCGCGCCTTTTCCCCGGAGGACGTTGCGGGCTACCGGAGACTCCTGCGCAAGGTTGAAACGATCTACCGTGTCGGCTTTGAGCAGCTAGGTTCCGTGCCGTTCCACTCAGCGGGCAAAATGTTGGCAGTTCTTCCGCAGATGATCGCCCTTCGCAGCGATCGCTCGGTTTACAGCTTCGTCAGCCAGTACATCCGCGATGAAGCGCTTCGCCGGGTCTTCTCCTTCCAGCCATTGCTGGTGGGCGGCAACCCCTTCCACACCACCTCTATCTACTCCCTCATCCAGCACCTCGAGCGCAAAGACGGTGTCTCTTTCGCGATGGGCGGCACCGCGGCGCTGGTGGCCGCAATGGCGCGACTGATGCAGGAGGTCGGCATCTCGCTCCATTTGAACTGCGGGGTGCGCAGGATCGCTGTCGAAGGCGCTCGCGCGGTCGGCGTGGAGTTGGAGAACGGGCAATCCGTGATCGCCGATTGTGTCATAGCCAACGGAGACGCGCCCGCGGTCTACCGGCGGTTGCTCGAACCCCGGCACCGCCGTAAATGGACCGACGCCCGCATTCGCCGGCAAAAGTTTTCGATGGGGTTGTTCGTGCTGTATCTAGGAGTGCGCAAGCAGTTTTCCGCGCTGGCCCACCACACCATCCTGCTGGGCCGGCGCTACAAGGAGCTGCTCGAGGAGATCTTCGACCACAAACTGTTGTCCGACGATATCAGCCTGTACCTCCATGCGCCCACGCGCACCGATCCCTCGCTGGCGCCCCCGGGCTCAGAGAGCATGTACGCGCTGGTTCCCGTGCCGAACCTTGAATGCATCGACCGCGAGAGGGCGATCGACTGGTCGGTTGCCGGGCCAAAACTGGCCGAGCACACCATCTCCGTTCTGGAAGAGTCACTCTGCCCGGGGCTGCGAGAGAACATCGATGTGCAGTTCCATGTCACGCCCGAGCACTTCCGCGACACTCTGCGCACGGAGCATGGCACGGGGTTCTCCATCCAGCCCACCCTGCTGCAATCGGCATGGTTCCGGTTCCATAACCGTTCCGAGGATGTGAGAGGACTGTACCTGGTGGGCGCCGGTACCCACCCCGGCGCGGGGTTACCCGGTGTGCTGTGCTCGGCCAAGGTGCTGGAGCATTTGTTCGACGAGATGCGTGCCGCTGCGCGCGCGAACCCAGGCCAGGGCGCGGGACGGGGTTCGGCATGAGCGCGGAGCAGGCACAGGCGGTGCTGGCGCGCTCCGGCCGAACGTTCCACCTTGCCTCGCGCCTGCTGCCCACGCGCATGCGCACGGACGCGGCCGAGTTGTACGCCTTCTGCCGCCGCATGGACGACCTCGCCGATGAGAGCGTGGATGGCGAACCCGCACAGCAGCGGCTCGCGGAAGTCATCTCCGCGCTCGAGCGCGATCCGTTGGGCGAGGAAGTCGAGGCCCTTGGCTGGCCGGTAGACCTCGAATCGCGCTTCCCCGGCATCAGCAAAATCGCAGTCACGCTGACCCGGGCCCTGGCTGCCGACACTGGCCCGCGCCGCATCGCGACCGAGCCCGATCTGCTTCGATACGCTTTCGGTGTCGCCGGCACTGTCGGGCTCATGATGTGCCGCATCCTGGGCGCGCCGCCCGAGGGCGCGCAGGCCGCCTCGCATTTCGGCATCGCCATGCAACTCACCAACATCGCCCGCGACGTGCGTGAGGATTTCGGGCGCGATCGCATCTATCTGCCCGGGGAGTGGATCGAGCCCAAGGCCGTCGAGTCCGCGCTCGCCGGTGCGCAAGCGGAGCCGCTGGCCGCCGCCACCCGACGGCTGCTCGCCCTTGCCGATGCGTTCTACCAAAGCGCTGACCGCGGGATGCACTACGTTCCGCTGCGTGCCCGGGTGGGCATCTTGGCGGCGGGGGCCTGCTATCGCGAGATAGGCGTGGTAGTCGCTCGAGACATCCCGGCTTCGTGGCGCCGCCGCGCCGTGGTGGCAGGCCGGCGAAAGGCTGCGCTTGTTTCCAATGCGGTGCCCGCGGCTCTGCTATCGAGAAAACCCAGTTCAGCCGGTCTTTCGGAGAGCAGCCGGACAACACCGCTGGAGCAGCATGGGGGTGGAGAGGGATGAGCGCCGGCTCCCGTGCGGATGCGGAGATCGCCATTCTCGGCGCCGGCTGCGCGGGCCTGAGCCTCGCCGCGGCTCTGTCGCTAGCGCACGTGCCCGGTCGCGTGCTTCTGCTCGAGCCGCGCACAACCTATACGCGCGACCGCACCTGGTGCTTCTGGAACACGGAGGAACATCCATTCAGTTCCGCGATTTCGCACTCCTGGGATAGTTGGCGGGTCAGCAGCAGCGGCCGGCAGGCCATCCAGCAGAGTCGGCGGTATCGCTACTGCCATATCGCGGGCGACGATTTCTATCGCGCGGCGCTGGAGCGTGTAGAGCGCGATCCCTCACAGGAACTTTACCGGGGGGTTACGGTCGACTCCGTAACCCCGCATCGGGACGGCCTGGTTGCCGTTGAAACCAGCCGCGGCCGCCTGCTCGTCAGGCAGGTATTCGACAGCCGGCCGCCGTCCACGCCTCTCGCACAGGCGCCGACGCTGTTGCAACGGTTCTTGGGCTGGCATGTGAGGACCGCCGCGCCGAGCTTCGATCCGCAAACGGTAGAGCTCATGCGCTTTTTGCCCTCGGATGCTCCCGGCCGGACGCGCTTCCTTTACCTGCTGCCCTTTTCGCCCACCGAGGCCCTGGTCGAAATGACCTATCTGGATGATCCGGCCCTGCCCGAACCGCAGTACGCGCGTGATCTGGGAGAGTGGCTGGCGAAGCAGGCAGGTGACTGGGAGGTGCTTTACGCCGAGCAGGGCTCGCTGCCCATGCAGGCGGAGACCGGCACCCCTGCCTCGGTCTCGGGTGTTTCCCCGATCGGCATACGAGGCGGCCGGATCAAGCCATCTTCCGGCTACGCGTTTCTCAGGATTCAGCGCCACTGCCGTGCCAT
>CAXTSA010000168.1:0-6603 GCA_964246755.1 uncultured Acidobacteriaceae bacterium | reverse complement strand
CGCGCCAACTTTGCCGCCGGCTATACTTCCACATCCGAGATCGCCATACGCCAGGGAGGCAGGTCTCAGCAACTGGCTCAATACTTCAATACGGCGGCATTTGGTCCTAATCCGGTGGGGACCTTCGGCAATACTCCGCGAAATCTCTTTCAGGGACCTGGAATCAACACGGCAGATCTGGGACTGATGAAGAACTGGACCTATCGTGAGCGCTACAACACGCAGTTCCGCTGGGAGATGTTCAATGCTTTCAATCGCCCAAGCTTCGCCAACCCAGGCAACGATCCTACAAGCGGGAACTTCGGACAAATCACCTCGATCGGCCCGATTGCGCCTCGCGTCATGCAGGCGGCCCTGAAACTGACGTTCTAGTCTAGCTGTAAAGTTTCAACAGGTTGTCCATTCGATCTGAACGCGAAAAGCTCGTTCTGCGACGAATCAGGCTTACCGGAGAGATCGAATGGACTACCACCAGAATGCCCAACTGACGGTTCATAGTCGAGAGCAACTTGCGAAGAAGGTTCTTGAGCGCGAAAACGGCGGCCAAGTGGGTGCGGCGCTATCGCGAGCACGGATCGTCCGGGTTCGCGGACCGGAGCTCCCGGCCGGCTCACTGCCCACGTCGGACAGCTTCTTCCTTATCGGAAAAGGTCCTCGCACTGCGTCGGTTGCGTTACACCTGCGCCCGCATCGCTCGCGCTCTCGGCCTGAGCCGTGCCACCGTCAGCCGCTTGCTGCGCCGGGCCGGGCTCAACCGACTCCGCTCGCTCGATCCGCCCCCGCCCGTGGTGCGCTACGAGCACCCGCGCCCAGGCGACCTCATCCACTTCGACATTAAACGCTTGGCCCGCATCGTCCAGCCTGACCATCGCGTTCACGGCGACCGCACGCGAGAAACCCGCGGCGCCGGCTACGAATATCTTCACATCGCCATCGACGATCACAGCCGCATCAGCTTCGCCGCCATCCTGCCGGACCAGACCAGCGCTTCAGCTCAACTCTTCTTCCACATGAGCCGCGCTCACTTCAGCCGCTTCGGCTTCTCCTGCCGCCGCGTGCTCACCGACAACGGCTCCTGCTATCGCGACCGACGCTTCCGCATGCTGAACAAACTCCGCCTCAAACACCGCTTCACGCGCCCCTACATCCCGCGCACCAACGGCAAAGCCGAACGCTATATCCAGACCGCGCTCCGCGAATGGGCTTACGCCCGCACCTACCAGAACTCCGCCGAACGCACTGCACAACTCAACGCTTGGCTTCACGACTACAACTTCCACCGCCCACATGCTAGCCTCAAGCTCAATCCTCCAGCCTCTCGCGCTGGTCTGAATCGGAACAACCTGTTGAGCCTCTACACCGCATGCGGATCGTCTCCCTGTGCCTCGTAGATCAATTCCAAGCTTGTCTCCGCTGCAACATAGAGCGGGTTCAAGAGCAGCACTTGCTTGAAGGCTTTTGCTGCCCCGTTATAGTCTGTGTCGGAGTAGAGCGCACGCCCTAGGTAGTACCAGGCCAGCCGGATCTTCGGCTTCCACCCTGTAACTACGGCCAACCATTTCGCCGCATCCGTGTAATCCTTGAGCAGGCTATAGCCCGCCGATACTGCCACAAGCTCCGCGGCCGTCATGACTGAGCCGCCCTCGTTTATTGCTCGAGTGAACGGTTCAGCTCTTTCGTGGAGTACAAAACATAACCAAGCAGAAAGTGACCATCGGCGGGATCGTCATGGTCTTTGACATAGGGCTAAAGAGACGATTCGCATCCTTGAAGTGCCTGGCCTGAATGAGCTGACGACTCTGCTGCAAAACATCCTGCTGCTGCGCCTGGACGGCGAACGCGCCAGAGGCCAGCACCAGAGCACCAAAGCAGACCCGCACGCCTGACCAGGCTGCGAGTTTGCTCTTACCCGTCGCGAATCGGGGTGGTAGCGTTTCCACGGCAAAGTCAGGTATACCTCCACTGCTTCAGCTCGCTCGGCGTTCGCTTCTCCTGACTCTGCTCGCCTTCGCCACGCAGGCGGTGGCTCAATCCGCTCGCGTGGAGCAACTCTACGAGGAAGAAAAGGCAGCGGAGGCGCGCGGGAAGCCACCGGCAGCAATTGCGGAAATACGAGGTGATGGTCCGAGCCGACCCAACGCTCGCGGAGACTTACAACTATCTCGGTTCGCTCTACTTCAATACGCAGCAGTGTGAGAAAGCTGTTGTCACACTGAAGCAAGGCCTGGCGCTGCGGCCGCATATAGCATGTGCGTCCGCGGTTCTCGGCTCCACCTATCTTGCCGTTGGTGATTTGAGTCACGCCTGTGCGCAGCTTGAGAATGCCGTTCGAGAGAATCCGACTAACGTGCGCTCGGAAGATCTGCTGGAACAGACCCTCATCCACAAGGATTTGAGCGCCGCCGCCCGGAGACACGAGACTCGTGTAGCCCATGTTCCCAGAACCAGGACGCACTCTACCGGCTCGGCAAAGTTTACCTGGAAATCTCTCAATCCGTCCTCTTGAGAGCACGCGATCTCGATCCTGACTCGGCCGTCGAACACCAGAATGCCGTGAACCTTTTGCTCAAACTCCTGGCAACAATCTTCCTCCTCCTGCTCGGCTACGAGTGCATGGCGTTCGTCCTGCACCTGCTCAACCGTCCGCGCGACAGCGCCGTGTATGAGGGCACAGCCTGTCTCGTCGTTCTGTTTCTCTTCCTTCCCATTGAGCTGTGACGCTTCTGGCGGAGGTCGTCATGAGCTTTTTTGATCAGATGGAATCCCGCAACATCCCCGTTTTTCCCATGTCGCACATGCCCGTCCGGCTTATCAGCTTTTGCTGCTCGGAGCTGCCGGACTGATCGTGCTGCTGCTCTTCTTCAACTACGTCTTCTCCATCACGCGTAGCGGCGCCGGCTATACCGGGGTAGAAATCCTGCTCTCCGGCAGCCAGCGTGGCGCGTCGGAAATCCCGATCCGCACCGGCTGGGTTTCTACAGCCCGCTGCGCAGCCAGGTCATCGAATTCTCCACCGACGTGCAGACCGTCAAGTGGACGCGCAACACGGAGGAAAGCCGGCCGCTCAACGAAGAAATGAGCTTCAACTCGAAAGAGGGCATGGAGATCTAAGCCGACATTTCAATCTCCTACGCAACCGAGCCGAGCAAGGTGCAGGATTTCCATCTAAAATATCGGGTCAGCGACCTGGACAGTTTTACGCACGGCATCCTGCGGGACATTGTGCGCAACTCTCTCAACGAGGTCGCCTTCACCTACACGGTCGAGCAGATTTACGGCGAGCAGAAAGGGCAGTTCCTGCACCTGGTGGAAGCGCTAATCCAGCAGAAAGTTCTGGCCGTAGGCGTAGGTATCCAACAGTTCGGATTTATCGGCGCGCCGCGCGTGCCGGAGGTGATCGCGAGCGCAATCACCGCGAAGGCGCAAGCCGTCCAGAACGCGGAGCGCGCCCGCAACGAGCTCGCGGAGACACAAGCGCAGGCAGCCAAGAAAATCGCCGAGGCCGACGGCGACGCGAAATCAAGTGTCGCGCGAGCGCAGGGCGAAGCGGAAGCCAACCGCATCCGGCAAAGCTCTATCACCCCGCAGCTGCTCGATCTCCGCCGGCCTGAAAATCAGCGCGAACCGATCGACCCATGGAAAGGTCAGCTGTCTAAGGTCGAAAGCGGAGGAAACAGCGGAGGCTTATCTTTACACTTACCAAAGCAGTAGGCAGCAATCCGAAAAGCTCCGAAGTACAGAAGCCGTCGCACTCTTGTGAATTACGGCGGCTCCTGGCGATCCTAAAATTTGGAGTTGGCCGCCTCCCGGGTGAGCTCCACAGGAGCCTGCAGCGGAGTCGATTCGACTGAATCGCCGACGTACACGGTAAACCGGCCCGGATCGATCGTCCACTGCTTGGCCGCTTTGTCGTACCAGGCAAACGAGCGCGCATCGAGCGATACCGAGATCTGCTTCGTCTCACCCGGCGCTAGCTCCACGCGCTCAAAACCCTTCAGCTCGCGCGCGGGCCGCTCCACTTTGGGCTGGTTCTCCGAGACGTAAACCTGCGCGATCTCCGCTCCCTTTCGGTTGCCCGTATTAGTCAGGTCGAAGGTGACGGTGACGTTTGGGCTCGCCCCCGCCGACTTGGGGGACACGGCCAGGTTTGCAAACTTGAACGTGGTGTAAGAGAGCCCGAAGCCAAATGGGTACAGCGGCTTTACCTTATTCTTCTCGTACCCGCGATACCCTACGAAGATCCCTTCCTTATACTCCACGCGCTTCGTTCCCGGATCCGGATAGTAGTTGTGAAAGGTCGGATTATCCTCGGCGCGTTTTTCAAAGGTCGCCGGCAAGTGGCCCGACGGGTTCACATCGCCGAGAAGGATCTCGGCCAGCGCACGCCCACCTTCCTGGCCCGCATACCAGGTTTCAAGTAGCGCGGCGGCATCAGGGAGCCAGGCCTCGGAATCTACATTGCCACCCGAAGTCACGCTTACAATCACGTGCTTATTGATCGCGGCCAAATCCGAAATCATCCGGTGCTGGCCGTAGGGCAGCCCAAAAGTGCGGTCGCCGCCCTCGCTCTCGCTGTCGGGCGAGAAACCAGCCATGACGACGATTGCGTCCACCTTGGCCGCAAGCTCCTTCGACCGCGCGCTCACCAGGCCGTGCTCTTCGTCTGCAATCGCGAACTGCAGTTTACCGCCGAGCGGACCGTTCTGCTTATCCTCGACAACTACCTTGTGCGGACCTGCCGTGAGCTCGAGCGTCACGTGCGCCTCGAAAGAGCGCACCAAATCCCAGTTATCGATGATTGTTTTTCCATCCACAATCACCCGATTTCCCGAGCCTTCGCCCGAGCCCTCCAGAATGAATGCATACTTTCCTGCTGCGGGGGGAGTAAAAAATCCCGCGAACCGGCGAGATGCGTTCTTCGGGGCTGCGGAGGAAAAAATCGCGGCAAGCGCCTCCGGATCGCTGACCAGCGAAGCGATGTCGAGGCCCTTCGCGTTGATGGCAGAAACAACGTTCGTCGTCGCCGG
Organism: uncultured Acidobacteriaceae bacterium; assembly: GCA_964246755.1. Classification (GTDB taxonomy): domain Bacteria; phylum Acidobacteriota; class Terriglobia; order Terriglobales; family Acidobacteriaceae; genus EB88. Next base: position 1,576 of record CAXTSA010000168.1, on the reverse strand, counting down.
CCCGGAAAGCTGATCGTTCTTGAAGCTCTCGAGCGTCACGCCTGCCTTCCCTCCGGAAGCCTCCGTTGTATATTTGGTCGCATGCACGAGGTCTGAGAGCTGCGGGATACACCGGTCGTAGTAAACGGTCGCTGTGCCGCGCAGCGCGTCAGACAATCCCTCCACCGCACTCACCGTATGAAACGGCGCGACACCCGCGCTGCCGCCGCCCACTGGAACTCCCGGATATGCGTCCGGGCCCACTACCAGGATGCTCTTGATTTTCGATCTGTCCAGCGGAAGCAGCGAGCCGGAGTTCTTAAGCAGCACTGCGGATTCCCGAGCGGAGTCGAGCGCGGCCTTTCGATTGCCGGCATCGACATAGGAGATGGAAGGGTCGGCCTGCGCGCGGTCAAGCCAACCGAACGATGCCGCCGTCGTAAGGATGTGGCGAACCTTCTCGTCGATCGTCGCTTCCGTCACTTTGCCGGACTGAATCGCGGGTTCCAGATTAGCGCGGTTCATGAACTTGCCAGTCGGCATCTCGAGGTCAAGCCCGCCGTTCGCCGCTCCAACCCCGTCGTAGGTCGCGTCCCAATCGGACATCAGTGTTCCGGAAAACTCCCACTCCTTGCGCAGGATCTCCGTGTTGAAGTAGCCGTTTTGCGTCGCGTGCGCGCCATTGATCAGGTTATAGGAGTCCATAACGGCGCCCACGTGAGCTTTACGCACCGCTGCCTCAAAGGTGGGGAGATAAATCTCGCGCAAGGCGCGCTCGTCGATGATCGAATCGGAGTCATGACGCAGGAACTCGGAGTTGTTGCCCAGGAAGTGCTTCACCGTCGCGCTGACGCCCTGCTCCTGCATGCCGGTGATGTAGCCGGTTGCTATGTTCGCGGCCAAAAACGGGTCTTCGCCGAAATACTCGAAGTTGCGTCCATTGCGGGGCGAGCGATAGATGTTGACGCCGGGACCCAGCATAAAATGGACGCCTCGGGCGCGTGCATCGCGACCGATGCCCCCTCCCACGCGTGAGGCGAGGTCGCGATCCCAGGAGGCGGCCAGCGCAATACCCGCGCCATAGGTCGTGGACGGAAAGCCGGCGTTCGAACGCGTGCCATACGGACCGTCCGACATTTCAAGCGCAGGCAGGTTGAGCGAGGGAACCGCGCGGACCGCGAAACCTGTGCCGCCGATGTAATCGAGTTTCTGCTCGAGCGTCATCTTATGGATCAGGCTATCGATTCTCTGCTGATCGGCAGGTGTGAGCGCATGCGGAGCCTGAGCATAAGCTTTAACCGCAAGTGCCGGAGCGAGAAGGAGCGAAAGACTTGCGAAGCGGAGAAGTGAAGTGGCGCGAGCGGTCATGGTGTCTGATCCTTTTTCGGAAGCATCCTCTTGGACGCGAGCTACCGGCCGCACTTTGGCGTCGTGATGAATCTCTGAAAGCAGCAATGCGCAAACCGTTGCCCCAGTCGCAAGTAGCGGCTTGATCGTAGATGGTTCTCCTTATCTTTGGGAAGTGCAGCGAATGCTTTTGGGCCGGCGCGTCCGTATGCCGCGGAGCTCCATCACAAAGTGGTTGGGAGTCTGCCGA
>CAXTSA010000167.1:0-6611 GCA_964246755.1 uncultured Acidobacteriaceae bacterium | reverse complement strand
ATCCTCAAAGTTCATCTCGCCGGTTCCACCGCAGACCAGAAAGGCGGCAAGCAATGACTCAATACCAGCCTAAAGCTCAGAGCAGTCCACTGCGTGCCATACTCCCTGTCGCACCCAGGTGCACAACTCTTTTGCTTTGAAGGCCGCAGCATCCCATTGGTTTCGTTCCAATCTGTTTCAACACTTCGCACAAGGAGATCCGTATGGCGTCTGTCGCAGAAGTTCTGGTAGAAACATTAGCCTTGTCGGGAGTAAGCCGTGTGTATGGGCTACCTGGAGACTCTCTCAATGGGGTTATCAACTCCCTTCAGCACCACAAAAAGATCGAGTGGGTGCATGTTCGCCACGAAGAGGCCGCGGCCTTTGCGGCCGGGGCGGAAGCGCATCTGACCGATCGCCTCGCGGTCTGCGCCGGTAGCTGCGGACCCGGCAATCTGCACTTCATCAACGGCCTGTTCGACTGCCACCGCAGCCGTGTGCCGGTGCTGGCCATCGCCTCTCAGATTCCATCGACGGAGCTAGGCACCACCTACTTCCAGGAGACCTACCCGGAGCAGCTTTTCAAGGACTGCAGTCACTATTGCGGAGTGATCTCAGAGCCTGACCAGATGCCGCGCATTCTGGCCATCGCCATGCGCACAGCCATCGCAGAGCGCGGTGTTGCCGTGGTGGTCATGCCCGGCAATATCGGCACGATGAAGAGCAAGGCTTCGGCAGCGCCGCTCGGTTTTCTCCGCAATGCTTCCGCTGTTCTTCCACCCGCGACCGACCTGGCCAAGGCTGGCGCTATTTTGAAAGACGCCGGGCGGGTGACGATCCTGGCGGGTGCAGGCTGTGCAGGGGCGCACGACGAACTTATGCGCATCGCCGAACAGCTGCAGGCACCGATCGTGCATGCGTTCCGCGGTAAAGAGTTCGTTGAATACGACAACCCTTATGATGTGGGCATGACCGGCCTGCTGGGATTCGCCTCCGGCTATCGCGCCATGATGCATTGCGATGCCCTGCTGGCCCTTGGCACAGATTTTCCCTATCCCCAGTTCTATCCTGAGAAGGCGAAAAAGGTGCAGGTCGATATCCGTGGTGAACAGATCGGCCGGCGCACGGTAGTCGATGTGGGCCTGATCGGCTCTGTGAAGGAAACAGCAACGGCGTTGCTGCCTCTTGTAGGCAAAAAGAAGAAGAGCGCGCACCTGAAGGATAGCGTCAAGCACTATCAGCACACCCGCAAAGGACTCAATGATCTCGCTGTCGGCAAACCCGGCACCTCACCCCTACATCCTGAGTTGGTGGCGCGCACAGTAGATGAGCTCGCTGCGGACGACGCTGTGTTTACCGTCGATGTGGGAACCCCGAGCATCTGGGCGGCACGCTATCTTCGATTCAACGGCAAGCGCCGGCTTCTCGGGTCCTGGTCGCACGGATCCATGGCCGGAGCCCTCCCACAAGCACTCGGGGCTCAAGCCACGTACCGGGGTCGGCAGGTGATCGCGATGTCCGGTGACGGAGGCCTTGCGATGCTCATGGGCGAGCTCCTTACAGCGGTACAGAATGACCTGCCCGTGAAGATCGTCGTCTTCAACAACAGCGCTTTAGCCTTTGTGGAGATCGAGATGATGTCGGCAGGCATTCCGCCCTTTGGGACCGATCTCAAGAACCCCGACTTCAGCAAGGTCGCGGACGCCTGTGGCCTGCTAGGCGTACGAGTCTCGACACCCGAGCAGCTACGGCCGGCCCTTAAAAAGGCTTTTGCTCATAAAGGCCCCGCCTTAGTGGAGGTCCTGACGAAGCGCCGAGAACTCTCCATGCCGCCGACCATTACGCCGGACCAGGCGCTCGGCTTCAGTCTTTATCTCACCAAGTGTGTGATGAACGGCCGTGGAGACGAGATCGTCGACCTCGCGAAGACCAACCTGATGAATCGCCTCTTCGGAGATTAGATGTCGACACCTGAACGCACGACTGGAGTCGCTATAAGCCGAAGACGATTCAGCATGGTCGGTATTGGTACAGCTGCCGCAACCTTGATCCGGTCCGTATCCGGCCAGACCGCACAATCGCCTTCTCCCAAAAACCTCGAGAAGGCGCTGCCGAGTGCGGGTTCCGGGCCAAGGAGGTTTTCGGAGTTGCCTGAGCCGATGGCGGACTGGTCGGCGGAGGAGCTACTTGCGCCTACTCCTATGTTGGTTTGGACAGTACCGGTACCAACCACAACCCGGCGGAGTTACGGGCAGCAACGACCATTCGCTGCAGCTTTATATTCTTTCGACGGCACCCCTGCGTCGCACCGCGCAACCATAGCTCCTGATCCCGGCTAACATTGCAGAAGGAGATGACGTGAAATCCGTGTTCCTGCCTCAGCCCGGTCCTGAACGGGAGCAACAAGGGCCTGAGAACAGCGATCAAGTATCCTCATTCCGCTCCCAGGCGCTGTTGGTCGCTATCGAATGTGCTTTCACCATTACGGGAGGCTTTCTGGATGCTTATGCATTTATCGCTCATGATCACGTGTTCGCAAATGCCCAGACGGGCAACGTCGTCTATTTCGCCGTGTACGCTACGGAAGGTAACTGGCCACAAGCTGTCCGGCATGTCCCGCCAATCCTCGCCTTTATTTGTGGGGTGACTGCGGCCAAGCTTCTGGGCAGCCGCTCTCAAAAGCGAACGTATCGGGCGACCCTGCAATGCCAGTGCATGGAACTGGTCGTCCTATTTCTTTTGGCATTGTTCGCTTCACGTCTGCCAAACGAAATCGTCGTACCTGTTATCTCCTTTGTCGCAGCATTGCAAATCACGAGCTTCGACGCGCTCGGCCCTTGGAGCTTCAACAGCGCGATGACGACCGGTAATCTGAAGAGCGCAGTCATCGGCTCCCTCTTTTGGCTTCGCGGGTACGAACCGTACAAAAATCGTGGGAAAGCCATTGTGTCCTGGGTGGCTTGTTTCTCCTTCCTCCTTGGAGCGCTGTTCGGCGGCTTCTACACCCGTCGTCACGAATCACACGCTCTCGTGCCCTGCATTGTTTTGGTATCCGTCGGCCTTGTCCTCACTTGGTGTAAGCATCGGACAAGTTCTACTTCGTTGGGGTCACTACACCAAACGTCAAGAATCGTAAGTTAAGGAGTTTGGATGCCTCGTTCAAGGCCGAGAAGGATTGCAGTCGACGCGCACCTCAATGGACGATGTGCCCCCTTGCAGGGAGTGCATTGTAAAGTTCTGGTGAATCGGTAAGCATTTCAAGGTCTCTTCACAGAGCGCACTTACGCTGGAGTCACTCCGAATCCTGCGTGTAGAGGCATGTGTTCGTAATTATGAAGATGAACCGTTGCCCTCGGCTGAGTCTTGCAATAATTCTGTGTCTGCCCTCTGTGCTGAGCGCTCAGATTGACCGTGCCAATTTGAAAGGCACCATCGTTGACGCGACCGGTGCCGTCGTGAGCAATGCCGCCGTTACGGTGTCATACCCGCAGACAGGCTTTGTACGGACGGTTCAGTCCACAACGGCAGGCGAGTATGTGCTTTCAGCCTTGCCGCTAGGTCGCTGCAACATCAGCGTCGCTGCAGCAGGCTTTGAGGCGAAGCACGTAAACAATGTCAATCTGCAGGTCGGCGAGTTTCGAACCGTGGACCTGCAATTGGGCGTGAGCGCGGTGGAGCAGACAGTGACCGTAGAGGCCTCTACGGTCACGCTGGATCAGGATAGCGCCGCAACGGGTGGCGTGATCGCGCGGCAGCAGGTGGAGAACCTGCCGATCAACGGCCGCAACTGGGCCGGACTCATGATCCTGGTGCCTGGAGCCATCAACACGGGCAGCGGCAACCAGACAAGCATTCGCTTCGCGGGCCATGGGCTTGACGACAATAAGATCCTTTTCGACGGTGTGGATGCGAGCGGCATTTTACGGCAGAGCGAGAAGTCCGATTTGCGAATCCAGCTTGCGTCGGAGTCCATTCGCGAGTTCCGCGTCAACAGTGCGCTCTATTCGGCGGAGTATGGCGGCACGCCTGGCGGGCAGGGCGATGTCGTTTCTCGCAGCGGCACAAACGCTCTTCACGGCAGCGCGTATGAGTTTTTACGCAATGACGCGTTGAACGCACGCGCGCTCTTTTCCACGCGGCAGCTGCCGCTGCGATTGAATCAGTTTGGCGGCAGTGTGGGTGGACGGATCGTGCGGGACCATACCTTCTTCTTTGCCAACTACGAAGGCCTGCGGCAGGTGCTTACACAGCCGCTGATAGGTTTCGTGCCTAGTCCGGCCTTTGCGCAGCAGGCAGCCCAGCGTTCCCCGGCCCTCGCCACTGTACTGTCTGCATATCCCGCAGGACAAACCGCCACGGCAAACCCGAATGTGTACAGCTACAGTGCAGAAGGACGCCAAACACAAAATGAGGACTTCGGGCTTGTCCGCATAGACCGGACCTTCAACTCACGCACCGCCGGCTATGTGCGAATCAATCTGGACCAAGGACGCTTGCAGGTGCCGTTTGGCGATTCTACGGGCTTCCTGCAGGACACACAGCAGATCCAGAACAACCCGAAGAACGGCGTCGTCTCTCTCGAACACACCTTCAGTAACTCCCTCTTGAATGAAGCGAAATTCGGCATCAATCGAACGCCTTATACGATTGCAAACGTAAGCGTATTACCGATTCAGGTGGCGGTCCCCGGGTTTACCACGCTGCATGACAATCTGCTGCAGGTGCAGAACGCCACGGCGTATTCTTTCATCGACACGGTGAACGTCGCCTTCGGCAAGCACAGCATCACCACCGGTGGCGGCTCGCGACGGGTTCAGGTGAACCTGGGCAACACGGCGGAGACGCAACTGACCTACGCAAGCCTGGCGCGATTCACGGCGAATGGACTGGATAACGCGGCAGTGTTGGCGGCAGTTCCCACGGGCGGGGCACGAAAGACGGAGTTCGACTTTTTCTTCCAGGATCAGTACAAGTTGCGCCCGAATCTGACCTTGAGCCTTGGTATGCGCTATGACTCGTTCGGAGCATTTTCCGAGGTGCTGGGCAGGTCCAAGGACTTCGATCCACTCACCTGCCCGGGTGGATTTTGCGCTGGGGGTGGTCCGTTCTACAACGCAAGCCATGCAGACGTTGGACCGCGTTTAGCCATGACCTGGGCACCAGACGGGTTTGGCGGTAACACGGTTTTCCGCGGAGGTTACGGCCTGTACTTTGGGGAAGGTCAACTTGGCGACCTGACCGGGCCACTGAACAATCTCACATCTCGGCTGCTGCTCACGAGCGCGCAGATTCCGGCGCTCAGCTATCCGCTAACGCCTTTTCTGGCGCTCGGTGCGACTACTGCCAATGCACCACGTGGCCTATACCGGGGACGTGTGGATCAGCAGGTCGGCGAGTACGGCGTTTCGGTTCAGCAGCGGCTGCCATTTCAAATCCTCTCGGAAATCGGGTATATCGGCAATCACGGCGCGCACCTGCCCTCACGCTCGTATATCAATGTGCTCAATGCCACAACGAACACGCGTCCGCTGCCCGCCTTCGGCCAGGTGGACTACAAGCTGAGCGGCAACAACGCACATTTCAGCGGCCTTTCTGCAACGCTGAACCGTCAATTTTCCGAAGGTTTGCTGTTTGGGGCGAACTACCTCTGGTCGCATTCCATCAACGATGGATCGACGGGCGGTGGCGAGCAGGATTATCCGCAGAATGTGGCTTGCCGCATTTGCGAACGAGCAAGCAGCGATCAGGATATCCGGTCATCCTTCACAGCCAGTGTGGTCTATGAATTCGGTTCGAGCCACGGGCACGTTTCTAGCCTGCGCGGTGTAGCCGGGGCGCTCGGGTCGGGCTGGCAAGTTAGCGGCATTGCGACCGCCCGCAGCGGATTGCCATTGAATGTGACCATCTCACGTAGCGCTGCGACGATCCCTGATGGAAACTCGCTCTCGCCGCAACGGCCGGACCTTGTGCCGGGCATGTCGTTTGTGCCTGTTACGGGTCGCACACCTCAGCACTGGATCAACGCGACGGCGTTCGTGGCACCCCCGTCGGGTGCCTTCGGGAATGCACCGCGAAACCTGCTGCGTGGACCGGGCACGTGGCAAGTCGACGGTGCTTTGCAGAAAGATCTGTTGCATCTGGATCGCTACGTCTTGAGTCTGCGCGGCGAGGGCTTCAATCTCCTAAATCGCTCGCAGTATGGGCTGCCTGCCACGAATGTGTCGGCTACCAACTTCGGGCAGATCACCACGCAACTCAACGGAGGCGCCACCGGTACGGCAACTCAGCGAGTCTTTGAATTCGGCCTTCGCGCCACTTTCTAGCCGTCCCTGCTTGTTTTCAAGGAGAACCACCATGCCCTCGCTTGACCGTCGTTTGTTTCTCAAGCTCGTTTCTGCCGCTGCGGCGAGCCCACGCCTCTCGCTGCACGCCGACGAGTCAACGCGCATCCTGCTGCCGGTCAACATCTGCGGAAGTTTCGGTTATGTGGACAGCAAAGGCGTCCTCGCCGTTCCGGCGCGCTACGATGCCGCGCTGCCCTTCGCCTCAGACTGGGCCGCTGTGCGCCACAATGGGAAATGGGGATACATCGACCGTAGCGGGAGGGAGACGCTGGCACCGCAGTATGATGA
>CAXTSA010000166.1:0-6624 GCA_964246755.1 uncultured Acidobacteriaceae bacterium | reverse complement strand
CGTCGAGTACGCGGGCGCGGTGCCATCCGGGGCACCTGCCGGGTCGATCGTGTGCGACAACCCGTCCTGTTACCAACCAACTAAAAACCAGGTCATGCCGCGGTTTGGCTTCGCGTACTCCGTGACACCGCGATTTGTTGTGCGCGGCGGCTATGGCACGACCAGCTTTTTCGAGGGCGACTCGAACAACCAGCGGCTGACATATCAAAGTCCGTTTTTAGCCTTTGCCCAGCCAAAGGCTCAGACGCCGGTCGCCGCTCCCTACAGCTCCGGAGTTCCTTTGCGGGCGCAGAACGGCTTCTCCTTGAGTTCGATCAACAACCAGGGAGCGGGCTTCGGTGCTTGGCCGCAAAATATCCAGCCGGCCTATATCCACGAGTTCAATCTGACGACCGAGTATGAGCTCAGCAATAAGCTTTCGCTTGGAGTGTCTTACGTAGGCGAAACAGGCCAGCATCTGGCGGACTACCGCAATGGCAACCAGTTGACGCTGGCGCAGGCGCAGGCCATTGCAGCCTTGCCGAGCGGCGCGGCCATCCCGTCCGAGGATGCGGCGCCGTACACGAACCTCGTCGGGCAGGGTGGACAAGTTTTGATTACCGAGTCGGACGCTATGATGAACTTCAATGCCGGAGAGGTAACCGCACGCTACCGGGCCGACCGGGGGATTACCTGGACGGTGAACTACACGTATGCCCGCGCCATGACCAATAGCGCGGGCAACTATACGTCGTCCAACATCTCAGGACAGAATGGGTCTTTTGAGAACGGCTACAATGGTCATGCCGATTACGGTCCACAAGGGCAGGATGTCCGAAACAATCTGTCGGGGGTAGCCTCCTATGCGCTGCCGTACGGTCGCGGGCAGCTGTACGGATCGAATGCCAACCGCGCACTCGACCTTGCGCTCGGCGGCTGGTCGATTGCGGGTTCGGTAGTCGCATACTCGGGTTTCCCCGTGACGATCACCGGTCCGGATAACACCAGCACGAACAATGACGGCAATATGCGTGCCAATCAGTATCGAAAGCTGCACGTGCACAATCGCACCGTGAATAACTGGTTCGGGACGGACCCTGCTGCGGTGCCCTGCACCGGCGCGGACAATGGGACCTGCGCTTATGCGCCAGCCGGCAGCTTCCAGTTTGGGACCGCCTCGGTGGGCTCAGAGCGCGCACCAGGCTATGAGCAGATTGACGCTTCGGTGTTCAAGGACTTCCACATCACCGAAAGTCAGGCTCTTGGCTTCCGTGCCGACGGCTTCAACGTGCTCAATATCGCGAGCTACGGAAATCCCGGTAACAATGTGTCGCAAAGCAACTTCGGACTGATCACGAATACACGGAGCCTGCCGCGGATTTTGCAGTTGAATCTGCATTACTCCTTTTAAAGCCGTTTTCCTGTGAATGACGAGGTTTGTTGCATGCGGGCTTTCCTGACGGAAAATTACGCAGAACTCCGTCGCTCTCTCTGTCGCAGCAGGTAAACACCTTGAAAGGTGATTAAGCGAGCGCGCGCTTGTTCGCGATCGCTTTCAAGCTACGCTGCAATCAGTCCCACCGCAACCAGCGCGAGACCCATACCGAGTGCCTGGAGCCAGGTTGCGCGCTCTTTGAGGAAGATGGCCGCGAGCACGATGGTGGCGCCCGGATAGAGCGAGGAAAGCACTGCGGCGACGTCAAGCCTTCCGCGGAGCGCTGCGACTATGTAGAAGAGGTTGCCCCCGGCATCGAGCAGGCCCGCCAGGGCGGCGAGCCCCAGGGCGACGAGCCGACGCTTCGAGACGGGGGATGGGGCAAGCCCTGGGGGGTGCGAACGGCTACGCGCAGCCAGCAGGACAACCAACGCCGCGGAGGCGCCGCCTGCCCGGGAGAGAAGGAGCGCTCGCACTGCGGGCGCCAAGTGGGCGCCGTCCCCACTTGCCGCCGCGGCATGCAGCGAGACAAGCTGCACGCCGAAGCCGACACCGGAGAGGCTCGCGAGCAGCAACGTGCGGCGCGCGGTCGAAGCCCCCGGCGCCGGCGGCGCATAGGCGATGAGGGTAATGGCGGCTGCGGCAACCAGAAAGCCGCCGATCTGCAGAGGCGCGGGCGCGCCCTGGGTCCTGAGCGCAAGCACGACCGGCAGAACGGCTGTCAGTAGTCCGGCGAGCGCAGCCGACAGGCCCATGGCGCCCAGCGAGAGCGCCCTGTAGAACAGCATGAGCCCGGCCGCGCCGGCTACCCCTGAGAGCAGCGCTTCGGCCAGAGCGCGGGTCGGCAGATGCACAGGCATGTGCCACGAAACGGCGGCGAGCAACAGCAGGCTCAAGCCATGCGCGATGAAGACGACGCGACTGGCGGCAAGGCGACGCGTCGCCAGGCCCCCGGCGAAGTCGGCTGCGCCCCAGGTGGTCGCGGCGGCGAGGCCAAGCAGCACGGGAGTGGCAGGGAGAGACACTGGAAGCATTCTTACAGGAGCGAAACCGCCTGCGCGGCTGGCGGGCACTCCGTGCCACTTTGCGTGATGCTTGCAGCGCCAACAGCTGTGGCCCTCCAGTTGGTCGGGGTTAGCTACCCAAACCCGCTGATCCCGAGCAGCGCGAGGGCCACGGCGGTTCGATGGCAAGCACCACGCCACCCGCCACGAAGTGGCCGCCAGCCGCGCAGGCGGTTTTGCTTTACGCTAGCGGGTGCTGTTGTTATTGCTGTGCGCCGACGGATAGTACCCATCGGGAGCCACGATATCCAGGTTCGGAATCCCTTCCACGCGCACTTCGATGGTGTGGAACCGGCTGGCTAGCACGTTGGTATGGCTGATGTAGCCAAGTGTGTACTGGTCGCGCACCCCGTTGGTGATTTTGGCGAACGACATCTGCATTCCGTTCTCCGAGACCTGGGAGTCGAGCGTACCGCCCGTTGCGAGCGCGTATTTCGGCAGGATGTTGTCGCGCATGGTGGGCAGCAGCGGCAGATGAAACTTGTCCAGGTAACCCACACCCCAGAGAGCGGAGTCGCCTACCAGCGTGCCGTACACAGAAATGTTGTTGCTCAGGAGGTAACGCACAACCTCCTTGTAGGAGGCCTTGGACCCCTGCTCCTTGCCGTCGGAGATGATGTACAGGATGCGACGGCGGCCGCGCGGCTGCTTCGCAAGCTCGATGGCAGCGGCAAGCACCGCGTCATTGAGCGGGTGGTACTCCTTGGGGTTGATGGCGTTGCCGGGGTCGAGTCCATGATGCGGGCTGACATTCGGGTCGAGCTGGTGGCCGTTTTGGGGGATGCCGTCGGCCATGGGGCCGCCCGGCGCGATGACGCCCATGTCGCGGCCCGGCGCCTTGGCCTGCGACAGCGCCACGTTTAGGCGCGCCCCCTGCGCGCCGGTGAAATCGGTAATCATGCGCGGCGAGCTGTTATATCCGAATACCGCGACCGAATCCGCTGGGGTAAACGCGCCCGTTACGGCCGCCAGACTCTCATTGACCCGGTTCATTACGTCCGCCGGCAGGCTTTGGTCAACGACAAACGCGACGGAAAGCGGGAATGGGTCGGTGGTGAAGTAAACGATACGCTGGCGGACGCCGTCTTCGAACACCCGGAACTTGCGCCAGTCCAGCGACGGCACCATGGCGCCCTTCTTGTCGCGAACCGTCACGGGGACGATGACTTCATTGACCGGAATGACTATGGTGGCGGTCGGGCCCTGGCCCGCGGCGGGGATGTCGGGCGTTTCCTGTTGCGCGGGTGTCGAGCCCGGCGGCGCGACGCTTTGGTCCGGGCTTGCGGAGGAGGAGCTTTGGCTCGCGGCCTGGTTGCCGGACGTATTCGCGCCTGCGGCGCTATCGGGGGAGGGCGCCGCGCCTGTTCCGGAACCTGGCTTCACCTGGCCGCGCAGATCGCCCAGGCCGTTTGGGCTGGGTGCCTGCGGTACCGGGGCATCGGGAACCGCGCCCCCTTGCTGCGCCTGTGCGGCGCCCCCCAGGCAAGCGAACAGAACTCCCACCAATGCAGCGTGCTTCACAGGCTTTTCTCCCTCAAGCGGAACAGGTTCGCGTCAATCACGCGTGCGAACTCCAGTAACCCATATAGATGCATGCGGGGCAGCTATCGTAGAGCGCCCGCGGTTGGACGTGTACTTAGACGTATGGCGCCGCCGTTAGAGTACCAGAGCGTCCCGGGTGCGCGTGGACAGCTGTGGGTTGCTCATGGCATCTTTGGTCCGGACCCACTTCTCACGTCGCGCTCGGATCGAGCGCGTGGAAACGAGTTACCGCATGCCTACCATCTCTCGCCGCCGGTTCGTCCAGTCCGCGGCTGCCCTTGCCGCCGCAACGGCCGCCGCACGCACAGCGCGCGCCAATCCGCTGGGGCTCCCACTGGGGTTGCAGTTGTATTCTGTGCGCGAGCAGCTGCAAAAGGACTACCCCGGCACTCTGAAGCAGGTCAGCGGCGCGGGCTACCGGGAAGTGGAGGCTGCGGGCTTCTACAATCAATCGCCGGCCGACGTGAAAACGGCGATGGGAGCCGCGGGGCTGCGCTGCGTCTCGGCTCATTACCCCTCCGCGCAGCTCGCGAGCAAGCTGGATGCGATTCTCGAGTTTCACAAATCCCTCGGCACAGCCAAGTACATCATCTGCTCGTTTCCGGGCTTTCGCGATGGAGGCAAGACCGCGGGTAAATCGCATGCGCAGCAAGTCAGCTCATTTACGCTCGACGATTGGAAGTGGAACGCCGAGCAGTTCAACACCTGGGGCAAGACGGTGCAGCAGGCGGGGTTCCAGTTCGGGTATCACAATCACACCATGGAGTTCGCGCCTCAGAACGGTGTCGTTCCGTACGACCTGCTGCTGAAGGAAACCGACCCGAAGCTGGTGATCATGGAACTGGACTGCGGATGGGTCACGGTGGGCGGCGGCAGCCCCGAACACTATCTGCGCAATTACGCCAATCGCATCAAGATGCTGCATGTAAAAGACTTCGCCAGGGACGCGGGGCATACCTCGATCGCGAACCCACCCCCGGCGGCGGAGCTGGGACGCGGCACCGCGAACTACCCTGCGATCTTTGCGGCAGCAAAGCCCGGCGCCATCCAGCATATGTTTGTTGAGCAGGAAGCGTACCCAGACCTACCCTGGCTCGAGGCGCTGAAGGTCGATGCGGATTATATGAAGAAGCTGAAGGGCTAGGACCCGCTGCGCGCGAGGCGGCCACTCCGTGGCAGCTAGCGTGGTGCTTGCATTGCATCCGAAGCTCCACGCCGGCCCCCACGCAGTGGACGCCAGCCGCGCAGGCGGTTTTGTACTTTTCTCCTATCTCCAGCGTCTAAGTACCTACCATGCGCCGTCTTCTGCTTCTCTCCCTGCTTCTATGCGTCCCAAGCCTCCACGCGCAGTCGGCGCCCTCACCGGATGCGCCGCCGGTGAGCACGGCGCCTCCTCCGGCGGACGACGCGCAGCAGGGCGCTCCGGTCACGACGCTGCGTGTGAACTCGAACCTGGTCTCGCTCTACTTCACGGTGCGCGACAAACACGGCGCGCTGATCCCCAACCTCACGCGCGATGAATGCACGGTGTTCGAAGACAAAAAGCAGCAAAAGGTCCGCAATTTCGAGGCCCGCGCCGATCAGCCGCTCACCCTCGGCATGCTGCTCGACACCTCGGGCTCGCAGCAGAACGTTCTGCCGCTCGAGCAGCAGACCGGCTCCAACTTTCTCCATCAGATCCTGCGCGAGAAGGACGAGGCGTTCCTGATCTCGTTCGACGTGGACGTGAATCTGCTCGAGGACTACACGAACAACGCCGGGCAGCTGAGCCGCGCGATGAACAAGGCGGAGATCAATACGGCGGCGGGCAATGGCTCGGCCGGCGTGCCGGGCCTGGGGCAGGGAACCATCCCAACGCAGGGCGCGCCCAAGGGAACGTTGCTGTACGACGCGGTTTACCTGGGCGCGGGTGACAAGCTTCGACAGGAGACTGGCCGCAAAGCGATGATCCTGCTGACCGACGGCGAGGACCAGGGCTCGAAGTACCGCGTCCAGGACGCGATCGAGGCCGCGCAGAAGGCGAACGCGATCCTGTACGTGATCCTGATCGCGGATCGAGGGTTCTACTCGGGCGGGTCGATCATGCTGGGCGGCTACACGGGCGACTCGGCGATGCGCAAGATGGCGGCCGAGACGGGCGGCCGCGTGATTGACGTCGGCAATAACGGCAAGAAGCTCGAGGCGGCGTTTGGACAGATTGAGGATGAACTGCGGACCCAGTACGTGGCCAGCTATGTGCCGCTGAATGGGGACTTCGACGGCCGGTACCGGACTGTGGATGTGCAGTGCAAGGGCGATGGGCTAAAGGTGCAGGCGCGCAAGGGTTATTACGCCGTGGCGCAGGACGACAACGCGCAGTAGCCGGGCTGCTTTTTCGCGGGCGGCGCCTTCTTACCGAGAGCAGTTGGAAATCAGAAGGAGCCTTATGAACCGCCGTACCTCCCTATCGCTTGCCTCAACGCTGTTGTTTTCCCCCTCGCTTGCCCACGCGGCCGATGTGCGCACGGACTACGACCACGGGGTGAACTTCGAGAGCTTCCACACCTACTCCTGGGGTAGCGTGAAGACGGACAATCCGCTCTACGTCGACCGCATCAAGCAAGC
>CAXTSA010000165.1:0-6625 GCA_964246755.1 uncultured Acidobacteriaceae bacterium | reverse complement strand
CGCTTTGGGAGACTTGGAACTGCACATAGCCTCTTCAAGGCCTGTGTGCGGATGTGCCGTAGTGGCGGAATTGGCAGACGCGCGTGGTTCAGGTCCACGTACTCGCAAGGGTGTGGAGGTTCGAGTCCTCTCTTCGGCACCACTCAATTCAAGAAAGAAAAGCGGCCCACGGGCCGCTTTTCTTTCTTCTGCGGCTTCACCTGCGCGTGTGGGCTATCTCCGGGATGAGATTTTCGCTGGGCTCGCCTTCGCCGTTGAGGTGAAAGCGCGTGAGACTTGCCTCGAGTTGCTCAAAGGCTTCCTCGGGCGTGTCGGCGAAGGTGAACAGATCGCAGTCGCGTCGCGACACCGCTCCGGCTTCGACAAGAGCATCGATGTTGAGAACACGTGTCCAGTAGCTCCGCCCGTACAGAATCACCGTGATGTTCTTAGCGAGCTTGCCGGTCTGCGCGAGGGTGAGGATTTCAAACAGCTCATCGAGGGTGCCGAAGCCGCCCGGAAACACCACCAGCGCCTTGGCCAGGTAGGCGAACCAGTACTTGCGCATAAAGAAATAGTGAAAGTCGAAGGAGAGCTCGGGCGTGATGTAGCGGTTGGGCAGCTGCTCGAAAGGCAGCCGGATGTTGAGTCCGATGCTCTTGCCGCCTGCTTCATAGGCGCCTCTGTTCGCCGCCTCCATGATACCCGGGCCGCCGCCCGAGCAGACCACGAAGCGATGGTAGCCACCGCTCGCGGGGTCGCTCAGGGACTCGGCCCACTTCGTATGCCGGAAAGCGAGCCGGCGCGCGTCTTCATAGTATTGCGCCATGGCCAGCGCGGCCTCCGGGCTTACGGCTGCTCCGCCCGCGGCGACTGCGAGGCCGGGCTGCTCAGAAGGGGGAGCCGGCTCGGTGGAACCCTGGTTGCGCAACAGCTCAAGCGCATCGGCTCGCATGCGCTCGGAGTGCTCGCGCGAGTGGAAACGCGCCGAGCCGAAGAACACAACTGTATCGCGAATGCGCTGATGCCGGAACCGCGCAAGCGGCTCGGAATACTCCGACAGAATGCGGACAATGCGGCCGTCGGGGCTGTCGAGGAACTCAGCATTCTCGTAGGCGAGCAGGGAGCGGGGGAGCGGATCGGGTTCAGGCATGCGTGCACAGCATCGCCGGAGCGGGCGGGGCGCGTCAAGACTCACTCGTCTGGATGAGGATCCAGACCAGCGAAGCGACGACCCGAACGCTGAGTGTGCGAGTGTAGGCGCACAACCCGACACTTTGGGCAGCCCTCTAAGCAGACGTCCAGTTGATCAGGAGAACCATCCATGCGTTGTTCAAAGATCCTTGCTGCGTCCGCTCTCGCCGCCGCTTTTCTCGGCGCCGCGCCTTGCATCCATGCGCAGGTCTCCATCAACATTGGACCGGCGCCGGCTTGCCCCTACGGCTACTACGACTACGCGCCCTACAACTGCTCTCCCTACGGGTACTACGGCCCCGAGTGGTTCAGCGGCGGAGCGTTCATCGGAGCGGGGCCCTGGTTCCACGGTCGCCGCGATTTTTACGGCCACGTCGACAGGGGCTACGATCCGCACTATGGATATCACGGCCCCTACCCAGCTCGCGGGGACAGGCCTTTCAACCACTTCCACGGGCAGGACTGGCGGGATGGACGCGGCCACGACCGCGACCATTATGACGAGCACGACCGTCACTAGAACATGCCGGCGAGGGTGCGAGTTCAGCGCAGCCGGCGCACTCGCCGCTTTGGAGGAATGCTAGGAAAACTCCCTGGCGTTTTTCGCTTCGAGCACGGCAAGCGCAATGTTCAGCAGACCGAGGCCGGAGACGACGCCGCGCACGAAACCGCTGCTTGCGAGGGTAAGTAGAAGCGGATCGTAGGTAAACAGGTTGTTCTGCGTCCAGAACGGAAGCCACGGCAGCACCAGCACCAGCAGTCCGAGATACAAGCGCACCACGATACGGATCAGCGCTTCGATGCGCTCCAGCCAGCGGACCGGCCTGGTGGAGACATCGGCATGCACTCCAGACTGCCGCTGTGCGGACAGGGGCTGGTCGTCAGGCGAGTTTGGCGGGAAGAGATTTGGCTGCTGAGCCATGCTTCACGAGGGTTTAAGAGACGCGCGGCAAAGGCTCACCCAATGCCACGCTTGCGGCGATTACTCCGCTGTGTTGGAAGCATTGCGGCGCGGGCGGCGGTTGGCCTGCAGGATCTTCTTGCGTAACCGCAGCGACTTCGGCGTAACCTCAACGAGTTCATCCTCAGCGATAAACTCGATCGCCTGCTCAAGATTCATCGCTTTGTGCGGCACCAGCCGCAGCGCATCGTCGGCCGAGGAAGCGCGCATGTTGGTGAGCTTTTTCTCGCGCACCACGTTGACGTCCAGGTCGTTGTCGCGCGAGTGCTCGCCGACGATCATACCCTCGTACACCTCGACGCCCGAGGTAACGAAGAGCACGCCGCGGTCCTGCAGGCCATTGAGCGCGTAGGTCGTGGTGGGTCCGATGCGGTCCGAGATCAACGCGCCTGAAGGGCGCTGCGGAATCTCGCCCTGGTACGGCATGTAGCCATCGAAGATCGAGTTCATGATGATGGTTCCGCGGGTTTCGGTCAGCATCTCCGAGCGCAGGCCGATCAGCCCGCGCGAGGGCACCTTGAACTCCATGCGGGTGCGCCCGTAGCCGTGGCTCGCCATCTTGACCATCTCGCCCTTGCGCGGCCCAAGCCGTTCGATCACTGTCCCGACGAAGTTGTCCGGGATGTCGATCGTGAGGTGCTCGACCGGCTCCATCAGCTTGCCGTCGACGCGCTTGGTCACGATCTCCGGCCGGCCCACCATCATCTCGAAGCCTTCGCGGCGCATCATTTCGAGCAGGATCGAGAGCTGCAGCTCGCCGCGGCCCAGGATTTTGAAGGTCTCGGGCGAGCCCGTGTCTTCGACGCGAATCGACACATTGGTCAGCAGTTCCCTATCGAGGCGCTCGCGGATGTTGCGCGACGTGACGAACTGGCCCTCGCGCCCCGCCATGGGCGAATTGTTGACCGACATTTGCATGGCGATCGTCGGCTCGTCGATGACAATCAGCGGTAGCGGGCGGGGGTCGTCAACGCTCACGAACGACTCTCCGATCGTGATGCCGGGAATGCCGGCGATCGCGATGATGTCGCCCAGCTCGGTTTGCTGGGTTTCCACGCGCTTGAGGCCTGAGTAGGTGAACAGCTTGGTGATCTTGACCTTTTCGAGCGACAGGTCACGCTTCGAGACCATGACCTCGTCACCGGTCTTGAGCGTGCCGTTGAAGACGCGCGCAATGGCAAGACGGCCGAGGTAGTCCGAGTAGTCGAGATTTGTCACCAGGATCTGCAACGTCCCGTTCGGGTCGCCCGGGGCCGGGGGCGCCGTGTTCAGAACCGCCTCAAACAACGGCTGGAGATTTTCGCCCAGCTTCTCGGCCGAGTCCGACGCGAGGCCGAGCTTGCCGTTCGTGTACAGCACGGGAAAGTCGAGCTGGTCCTCGGCCGCATCGAGATCGATGAATAGGTCATAGACCTCGTTCAGAACCTCCTGCGGGCGCGCATCCGGCCGGTCGATCTTGTTGATGACGAGGATCGGCGGCAGCTTAGCTTCGAGCGCCTTGGACAGCACGTAGCGCGTCTGCGGCAGAGGGCCTTCCGAGGCATCGACCAGCAGGATTACGGCGTCGACCATCTTGAGCGCGCGCTCCACCTCGCCGCCGAAGTCGGCGTGGCCCGGGGTGTCGACGATGTTGATCTTCGAGTCTTTGTAAAAGATGGCGGTGGACTTGGCGAGGATGGTGATGCCGCGCTCGCGCTCAAGATCGTTCGAGTCCATGACGCGGTCGGTGAGCGCTTCGTTCTCGCGAAAGGTTCCCGATTGGCGAAGCATGGCGTCGACGAGGGTGGTCTTTCCGTGGTCGACGTGGGCGATGATGGCGACGTTGCGGATGTCGGAGTGGGGCACGAGATTCCTGTTCTGTGGGGCTGAAAGTGTGCCCTGGCGCCAGGCGCTGCGGCGCATGCGAAAGGCGCATATGGGCAATCTTCCCAAGTCTAACAGGGGCGCCTATTCGTACTTCAAGCTTTCCACGGGGTCGAGCTGCGCGGCGCGATTGGCGGGCAGGGTGCCAAAGATGACGCCGATCGCACTGGACGTGCCGAGCGCGATGACGACCGACCAGGGCGAGATTGGGATGGAGTACGAGCTGAAGAAGCGTACGGAGAGCGGCACCGCAAGACCGAGCACCGTGCCGATGATGCCGCCGGCAAGCGAGATGAACACAGCCTCGATGAGGAATTGCAGCCTGATTTCACGCGAGGTCGCGCCGAGGGCTTTGCGGATGCCGATCTCGCGGATACGCGAGCGCACCGTCGCCAGCATGATGTTCATGATGCCCACCCCGCCCACCGCGAGCGTAATGGTGGAGATGAGCAGGAGCATAACGGTAAGCGCATCCGTGATCCACGCGGCGGTTGTCAGCAGCGCGGTGAGGGTGGTGGTGTTATAAACCGAATTCTTCTGGTGGCGGCTGTGCAGAACCGCCTTAATCTGGTTTGCCGCCTGGTCCACATCGGTGCGGTCGCGGATCGTGATGTAGATCTGCTTCAAGTTGTCGGTACCGGTGAAGTAGCGCCCTACCGAGTATGGAATCAAGATGGTTTGATCGGCGATTTCCGATTCGCCGAAGGTGTCGATTGCCTCCTTGAACACGCCGATGATGGTGAACGGGATGCCGGAAAGCGAAAAGGTCTGATTCATCGCCGCATCGTCGGAACCGAACAATTGCTTGGCAAAAATCTCCGTCACCACAGCGGCTTTGGTGTGCGAACTCTCGTCCTCATCGTCGATAAAGCGGCCGGTCAGGACTTTCAGATTGCGCACGAGTTGGTACTGCGGCGTGATGCCGAGCACCAGTAACTCCTTTTCCGTGCCGCGGATCGCGATACGGTCGTGCATTTCGAGCAGCGGCGAGGAGTACTCGACAGCCGGCACCTGCTCGCGGATGGCGCGTTCATCGTCGCGCGTCAGGTAATCGCTCTGGTAGTTGTTCACCCCTGCGCTGCCGCCGCCGGAGTACTCGACCGAAACCATATTGGTGCCGATGCTCTCAAGCAGGCCCAGAATGTACTGCTTGCCCGTGAGTCCGATGGTGACGACAAAGATAAGCGAAGCAGCCCCGATGACCATGCCGAGCGCGGTGAGCGCAAAACGGATCTTGCTGGCGCGAAAGCTGTCTATCGCCAGCCGCACGATCTCTCCGAGCGGCATGGTGCGCTTGGCACTGGCCAGCGTCCGGTTAAATGACGCTCGGGATGAGGTGCGAAATGCGGGCATGAATGTAAGGTTTATGGTACGCGAGGCAAGAGGAAACCGATGCCTAAACTGGGAGCCGTGCACGACCCGGGCTGTACCTTTCTAATCAACACCTGCTCACTCCAGATATGCAACTGAGCTTCCTTGCGCTGCATCCTGACTACCAACCTTGCAGACCGTGTAAGCCCGGCCTGGACGAGAACAAACGAAGTTTCAACGGGCGCCCTCCTCAGTTCGCTTGGGCGCCGCTTTCCGGAGGCAGTAAACCAATGCACATCCCACGAATCCCAGGCGGTCTACGCCCGCTGGCGGCACCGCGCAAGCCTTTGCACCGTGTTGCCAAGGCTGCTCCGCTCGCGCTTGCCGCACTTTCCTTAGTCGCAATCGGGCGCAGCGCCCAGGCGCAAGGCGTGTACGGCTCCATCCTCGGCACAGTAACCGACAGCACCGGAGCGGTGGTGCCGAATGCGACCGTCGTCATCACAGATATCAACAAGGGCACCAGCCAGACCATTCAGACCAACGGGAGCGGCGAGTACTCGGCCAGCCGTTTGGTGCCGGACGCCTACAGTGTAAAGGCGAGCTCGGGGTCATTTACCCCGGCCGAAGCCAATAACGTCACGGTCGCGGCCGATACCGCGCCGCAGGTGAACCTTACCCTGACAGCAACCGGAACGGCCACCAACATCACCGTAACCTCGGCGGCGCCCGCACTTAAGACAGACCAGGCGGATGTGTCGCAGACGCTCACATCGCAACAACTGCAGAGCGTACCCAGCATTAACCGGAACTTCACGCAGTTCACCTTGCTGACGCCCGGCGTGCAGCGATCAAGCTTTTCCATCAGCCCCACGGAAAATCCGCAGGGCACGGTCTCGACCGAGGTGAACGGCACCAACTACGGCACCTTGGGCTGGCTGCTCGACGGTACGGACAATCGCGAGCCGGTGCTGGGTATCGTGGTCGTCAATCCCACGCTCGACTCCATCCAGGACATGCGCGTGATTTCGGAGAACTATCCGGCTGAGTTTGGCGGGGCGGTCGGCGGTTTCGTCACTGGGTCGACCAAGTCGGGCGGCAACGAGTTGCACGGGGATGCGTTCGAGTTCCGTCGCAGCGACGCGCAGCAGGCGCGTGACCCCTTTACGCAGTACCAGCCCAACCCAGTGACGGGCAAATACCTGCCTTCGTCGCTGTACAACCAGTTCGGCGGTTCGCTCGGCGGCCCTATCATCAAGGACCACTCCTTTTTCTTACTGGTTTACCAAGGCCAGCGCCAGAGGGTAGGGACCAGCC
>CAXTSA010000164.1:1106-6677 GCA_964246755.1 uncultured Acidobacteriaceae bacterium | reverse complement strand
CCTCGTTGGGGCGCACCGATCGCGACCTGCCGCCATGGGTGGTCGCGGGCGGCTCGGTGCTGCTCGCGATCTGCGTGTTTCTGTTCCTCACCTTCAAGCCGGTGCCCGGCGCGCAGACCGGGATGCTCGCGAACGCCGCGGCCTCGTTGCTGATCGTGATGTTCGGGTTCCTGTTCGTCACGGTTTCCTCACGCATTGTCGGGCTGATCGGCTCCTCGGCGAACCCGCTCTCGGGCATGACGATCGCCACCCTGATGGCGACCTCGGCGATCTTTCTGGTGAAAGGCTGGACTGCGCCGGCCTTTGCCGCGCTTGCGCTCACCATCGGCAGCGTGGTGTGCATCGCGGCAGCCAACGCTGGCGATACCTCGCAGGACCTGAAGACCGGCTTCCTGATCGGCGCGACGCCCTGGAAGCAGCAGCTCGCGCTGATGATCGGCGTGTGCGTTTCCACGGTCGCGATTGGGGCGACGCTGAACGCGATGAACCGGGGCCTGGAGGAGTTTCGCACCGCGAGCAAGCCCTGGAACCTGAGCGTGCCGCATCAAGGCGTGCAGGATCAGGGCCGGTTCACGCGGGCACACATCCGGGTATTGCACGGCGAAGGCGAGGGCAGCGCGGACGAACGGGATGGAACCCGGTACATCCTGCTGAACGCGCTCGGCTCGCATGACCTCGCGGACGGCAAGTACCTCTACAACGCGGCGACCGGGATGATCGAGGTGCAGTGGATCCAGGGTATCGGCAGCGAGAAAGCCGCCGCGCCGCAAGCCCGCCTCATGGCGACGGTGATCAACGGCATCCTGAGCCGGCAGCTGCCTTGGGGACTGGTGTTGCTGGGCGTGTTCCTGGTAGTCGCGGTGGAGCTGCTGGGGATTCGCTCGCTCTCCTTCGCCGTCGGCGCGTACCTTTCCATTGCGACCACGCTCGCGATCTTTACGGGCGGCGTGGTGCGCTGGATGGTGGATCGCGCCACGGCCCAGCGTGGAGGCTCGTCCGAAATCTCCGACGAGATCAGCCCGGGTTCGCTCTACGCGAGCGGATTGATTGCTGCCGGCGGTATCATCGGGCTGCTCGGCGTGGTTTTGAAACTGTACGAAGCAGCGACGGGGCGCACCGCGCTGCCGAGCATGCCGCACACGTTTCTGTACCACGACGGCGTGTCGGTAGGCATGTTCGCGCTGCTGGCGTTCTCGCTGTGGTACTTTGCTCGCAAGCCGCTCAAGGGTTAGCGAACGCGACTCATTGAGCGCTGCGGTGCATTGGAGCGAGAGGATTTCTTCCATGGCGACACTCACCGCATTTCGTTCTGCCGGCAGCGATCTCTCAGGAGCCCAAAGGGAAGCCACCGCGTACCGGCTGATCTTCTGGGGCCTGCTCCTTGCCTTTGAGGTCTTTCTTTTCACGCTTCCGCTGTTTCCAAGCGGCGATGGACCGGTTCACATCTATCTTTCCTCGGTGTTCTGGAAAGTCGCGACGCACAGGTCGCCCCTGTACGAGCACTTTTATGCGATCCGGCACCTCGTGCAGCCTTACTCGTTCCACTACTATCTGCTGATCCTGCTTGAACACGGCATGTCCGCCGATGCGGCGGAGAAGGTCTTCGTCGGGCTGATCTGGGCGACGCTGGCCCTTGGATTTCGAACCCTGGCGCAAGCACTTGCACCGGAACCCGGCGCGTCCGCCGCTTCGCTTCTCGTCTTTCCCCTGCTGTTCTGTTGGCCCGTGTCGGCCGGTTTCTTCAACTACACCTTCGCCTGCGGACTCCTTCTGTTCGCGCTTGCCTTCTACACAAGGCTCGCGTCCTCCGCAAAGCCCCTTCTTCCCCTCGGCGCGTTTCTTGTCACCCTCGGGCTGCTTGTTCTGGCCCATCCCATCCCGATCCTGGTGCTGATCTGCCTCCTTGGCCTCGACCTGTGTTTCCAGTCGCTTGCCGGCTGGCAAACGCGGCGCATCATTCGCCTGCCTCCGTGGCAGACCGCGGCGCTCGGACTCGCCTGCCTGTCCTTTGTCTTTCCTGTGCTGATCGCCGACAAGGCCGCGGTCGCCGGCTCGGTCGTTGGGCTGCACTTTCATCTTGATTACGTGCTGCCCATGCTCCTGGGCTCTACCGTCAGCTTTTTCCGTGCCGGCAATGTGCTTGGAGGCCTCTACCAGGCTCTCATCGCCCTCATGCTTCCGGTCAGCGCCCGGCTCTTTGTGCGCGAAGGCCTGTTTAGGCGTCTCCGCGGCGGCTCTCTGCGCGAGGCAGACCGTTTGTTGCTCGGCACGTTGATCTTTCTCGCCGCGACGCTCCTGTTTCCCGACACCATGAACGGCTCGGCCCTGTTCGCTGTGCGGATGTGGTTCCTCATGTGGCTGCTTGCCGCGGTATGCGTCGCCGCGGTTGCGCGGACAAGGTCGCTGCAACGGGCGGTGGCGAGCTTTGGCGCCGCCATGGCGCTGCTCTGCCTCCTGTTCGCCGCACTCTACCTGCGGCCCGTTGCACGGCAGCAGGCGGAGTTGGAGCGCGCTCCCCTGCCGCCGCACGCCCGGGGGCTCTTTCTCCAGCCGGAAAACGCTATGAGCGGTGTCCGGACGCACACCTGGTGGGCACTGTCCTACTGGGATGGAGTCCGCGCGTTCGCCGCGCATGACGATGTGCTTCTGAACACGCCGTGGCTGCAGCTCACCATCGTTCCGGTCGCAGAAAACGGACGTGCCGGACTGATGCGCGATTTGACGCCGAACCTGTACTCGGAAAGCCCGAGCCTTGCCATGGAATCTCTCAATCGCCATCCGGCAGAAAAGCTGGCGGCGCTTGCGCAGGCCGACTTCCTCCTCGTGGCGGACCCGAACAGCCCGGCGCCCGATCCGCTGCGTCTTGCCGCAGAGTTCGTTTCTGCGCGAGCCGCTCCGTGGAGATGCGCGCGGCATGACTTCTATGCCGTCTGCACGAGAAGATAGGGCCTGATCCGGCCGGTCTGTTTCGAACGCGCTGCCTGGGGGAAGGTAAACTGCGATGCTGAGCGTAATCGTGCCTTGTTACAACGAGGAGGCCGTGGTTCGAGAGTGTCACGCGCAGCTCTCAGCCGTGCTTCTGACGCTCGGAACGCCCTACGAGATCGTGTATGTCGACGACGGCTCGCGCGACGCGACGCTTGCCCTGCTCGTCGCGCTGCACGCGGAGGACGGGCATGCCGTGGTGGTGCAGCTCGCGCGCAATTTCGGCCACCAGCTCGCCGTCTCCGCCGGCTTGGCGGCGGCCAAGGGAGACGCGGTCGTCCTTTTCGACGCGGACCTGCAGGATCCGCCGGAAGCGATCCCTGCGATGTACGCCTTGTGGCAGGGGGGCTCGCATGTGGTGTATGGAGTGCGGGCGCAGCGAGCTGCCGAAAGCGGCTTCAAGCTGTGGACCGCCAAGGCCTTTTACCGGCTGATCAATCGGCTCTCCGATGTGGAGATCCCACTCGATGCGGGAGATTTCCGGCTGATGGACCGCCGGGTCGTCGACGTGCTGCTGGAGATGCCGGAGCGGCATCGGCTACTGCGCGCTATGTGCTCCTGGGTGGGCTTCCGCCAGACCGCGCTGCCCTATCATCGGGCGGCGCGATTCGCGGGCACGACCAAGTACCCGCTGGGAAAAATGCTGAACCTTGCCCTGGACGGCATCTTTTCGTTCTCGACCGTGCCGTTGCGCATGCTCTCGCTCACCGGCTTTGGCGCGGCTCTGCTATCGCTTATCGGCATTGTCTATGCGCTCGCCGTCCGCATGCTCACCCGGCACTGGGTCGCCGGCTGGGCGACCTTATTCATCGGGGTGCTGTTCTTGAGCGGGCTGCAGATGATCTCGCTCGGCATCATGGGCGAGTACCTTGGGCGTGTGTACACCGAGGTCAAGCAGCGGCCGCTGTTCGTGATCGCGCGCATTCTGCGCGCCGGCGAGTCCGGCGCGGTGCCCGAGCACTCCTGGCGTCCGTCCATGAATGCCGGGAAGGATGCCGCCGAGCGGGATTAGGCCCGCCTGCCGTTTGCGGCGGACGGTCTGGGCATCGGGAGCCGCGGACGTGTAGACTCACCGCACGTGCGGCAGAGAAACAGAGGAGCGGACAGCATGAACGCGGCGAAAACTGACGCAAGCGGCACCACGAAGGAAGTGAGAGACGGGCGGGAAAACGACGGAGCGGAGCGGCGGAACCTGCGCCGGCTGCAGGTCATGATGCAGCTTTTGCTCGCGCACATCGCGCAGGATCCGTCCCTGACGGTGGACGACGCGGCGCAGCTTGTTGCCGACACGCGAAACATCGCGCTGAGGATGTTTCCCGGCAAGGAGAGTACGTTCGACCTGCTGTGCCGGCCGCGTATTCAGCGAGCGATGCGCGAGCGCTTCCGGACCCAGTAGGTGCCCGGACGGGCCTCCCCGGACCGGCTATTTGTTATCGATGCCCATGAGGCGAAACGTCAGCGTGCCCCAAAACAGCCGTGCGCGCATCTGAACCGGGATGTGGCGCGCGTCATCGGAGTACCAGATCCAGAGCTCTCCCCGGTTGCGGACCGCGCCGGTGTCAGCGGTCGGGTGCACGCGGACGGCGTGATAGGTCGTGGTCGGGGTGCGCACTGTTTCGCGCGTCTCCGTCCGCAGGGTGACACCGTTGACATGATTGCCGCTGACGACGGGCAGGTGGAAGATACTGCCCGGCTCAAGCGTCTGCGACCCGGCGTAGAAGATGCCCGAGAGCAGGTCGGTAACGCAGGGGGGAATAGGCGCGGTCTGGTGAACGTTGATGCGGGAAACCAGGTTGCGCTCGTCGTAGAAAGTGACGCGATGCGCTCCGTCAATGCGCTGGTCCGAGTCGACCTGTCTGCGGCCTTCCATCAGCTGCCGGCTGAAGCTTTGCGAGCAGCCGGTGGTGCGGTTGAAGGTGGACTGGAAGCGATCGCTGACGCGAAACAGCAGGTTGATCGCACCCTGCGAGTCGCCCGTGACGGTGATGCGCTCGAGCGCGCCGTCGCTTTCCAGATGCACAGTCGCGGTGCCGGCCGGGAACACGCGCCAGTCTACCGCGTAGGTAAGCGTTTGCCGCTGCGGGAAGCTCCAGCCTGGAGCGGGAGCAGTAATGCCGGCCGCGTGGGAGGAGGCGCGCACACCGGGGGCCGGTGACTGCGCAACCGAGGGAGCAAACGAAAAAAGAAGCAGAATCGACCCGGGAACGCACGGTGCGCGCAAGTTCAATGCGCGCAGGTGCAAACCGCGAAGAGGCGAGAGCACGCGCTTGATCCTGAAACGCGCGGCGCCGAACAGCCCTCCCTGCATGCGCATTCTGTCCGGTTCCGCTTCGAAAGCTCTATCGACCATGCACCAGTACGATGCGTAACACCAGTGCGAGATACAGTGCCGCAACGCCAATGCTGGCATTGTACTCGCGATGCCGGCGGTAGAGCGCCGGCGCGAATCCGCCTCGCTGGCCTGCACCCGAACGGAGGGGCGCGCGCCAGGGTATCAGGCGCGGCACCCTGGCGGCATAGGCTCCGAACCCGGGGAAGTGCGTGCGGAGGTACTCCTCTTCTCCGCGGATTACCGGCACATAGATG
>CAXTSA010000164.1:0-1096 GCA_964246755.1 uncultured Acidobacteriaceae bacterium | reverse complement strand
AGGGCGATCGAGCGGGCGGCTGCCGCGAACCCGAAGGCGATCAGCATGGAGCCGAGATACAGCGGATTGCGCGTCCAGCCGTAGGGGCCGGTGACGGTGAGTTCAGCGTTTTTCCTGACATAGCCGGAAGCATAACCGCGCAGCGCAAGCCCGGGCAGCACCATGAGCAGGCTTGTCGTCAGGGAGCGTGAGGAAGGCCGCGCAAGCAGCAGAAAGACCACGGCGACAACAAAACCCAGCGGTACACGGATGCGCTTGGCGACTCTTCCCCAGTTGCTGCGCTCGCTCATGGCAAGCCTCCAAGCGCGTGGGTCGCCGGCAGGCCGGCAAGCTGGCCTTGAAGCAGCGCTACCGCCGCGTCGGCGACGGATTCCGGCGTAATGCGAAGCAGGCCTGCTTCAGGGTCGGCGCGCCGGGTGTGGTCGCGACGGCTTGCTGGGTCTCGGAGCACACAGAACTCCCCGTGGAACGGGCCGTTGCGAGCCGGGTCAGTGGGCCCGAAGATCCCGACGGTAGGCTTGCCGAGAGCAGCCGCGAGGTGCAACGGGCCGGTGTCTCCGCCGATGGCCAGCGTGATACGCCGCGTAAGCTCGATGAGCTGGCCGACCGTGGGGGAGAGCAGCAGCGGCGCGGTGCCGAGCATGCGCAGGTGAGCGGCGAGCGCGGCGCCGAGCACGAGCTCGCCTGAGTCGGCGTTGGGGGAGGCATTGATCAGGACGCGGGCGCCGGTTCGCCGGGCGATCGATGCTGCGGCCTGCGCGTAACGCTCGACGGGCCAGCGCTTGGCACCCCAGCCCGCCCCAGGATGCAGCAGGATAGCCGGGCCGAGATCCGGATAGACGCCTGCCGACTCGCACCACTGGGCAGCCACGGCATCGTGCGGCAGCCTTGGGAGCGTTAGTGGGAGAGCGTCGCCGTTCAGGGCGCGCACGACGTCGGCCGCCTGCTCAATGACGTGAACGCCGGCGCTCGGGACCTGCTCCCGGAAGAGCCAGCGCGCGGCCCGCTCGCGCGGGACCGCCTCACCCAGCAGGCGAGCGGGCCGCGCCCCGCCGGCGCTAACCGCCGAGCGCAAGGCGCCTTGCAGGTCGAGGGC
>CAXTSA010000163.1:0-6685 GCA_964246755.1 uncultured Acidobacteriaceae bacterium | reverse complement strand
CGGCTCTTCCGATCTGGCCATCTGGACGTCTTTCGCCGCACAGACTACGCTGAAGATGGGGAAACGAAGGCATGAAAGAGCTTGGAATTGAAGAAGCAGGCACGCAGTTCAGCGCGCTGTTAGCCCTTGTGGAGGGAGGCGAAGAAATCCTGCTGACGCGGGACGGAGAAGTCGTGGCGGAACTGATGCCGCCCCGGCCCTTACGCCAGCGGGCGCGTGTGGATAGAGCACTGGCTGAAGTGCGGGCTCGCATGCGTGACGAAGGCATCCAGCCGGTCGATGCCGAGACGATCCGGTCGTGGATTGCGGAGGGCCGCCGTTGAACCTCGTCATTGACGCTTCCGCTTTTATCGCATTGATGCTCGGCGAGGGCGAGGAAGGATTCCGGCAGGTGCTGCATCAGATGCTGCGTCATCATGGAGCTTACGCACCGGGCCTTTGGTGGTACGAGGTTGCGAACACTTTAATGGTTGGAGTGCGGCGAGGGAGGCATGACGCCGACTTCGCGAAGTTTGTCTTGCAAAGAGCAGACGAATACCTCATCACTTCCGATAAACGAAACGTCTCCTTCTTTTGGACAGAAATCTTCGATCTGGCCATGCAGCATGAGTTGACCGTGTACAACGCCAGCTACCTGCACCTTGCAATCGAAAGGCGAGCGATACTTGCGACGCTTGACCAAGCGCTCGCGAAAGCAGCCCGGCAGTCCGGGGTCGAACTGTTACAGCCGTGAAGTCGACTGCGAGCAGGCAGTAGTGCAAACGCCGATGAGCAAGCCCACAGTTTCAGGCCGCGGCCTTATTCTCGGCATAGAAAGTTCCTGCGACGAGACCGCGGCCGCAGTCGTTGCCCGCGGGCGCCGGACGCTGTCAAGCGTGGTCGCTTCGCAGATCGGCACGCATGCGCTCTATGGCGGGGTAGTGCCGGAGCTCGCCTCGCGGGAGCACCTGCGGAATATCGTGCCGGTAGTGCGGGCGGCTCTAGCCGAGGCCGGCGTGTCGCTTGCCGATCTTGATGCTATCGCTGTTACGGAGGGTCCAGGCCTCTCCGGGGCGCTGCTGGTGGGCGTGACCTATGCCAAAACGCTGGCCTGGGCGCTCGGGAAGCCGCTGGTCGCCGTGAACCACCTGGAAGGACACATCCACGCCGTGCTGCTGGAGCATGCGGCGCATGGCGAAGCAGGGATGCCGGCCGTGGCGCTGGTGGTCTCGGGCGGGCACACGCACCTGTACCTTGCGCAGGGTGAAGCCGGCAGCCGGTGGCAGTACCGCGTGGTAGGGCACACGGTCGATGACGCCGCGGGCGAGGCGTTCGACAAGGTGGCGAAGTTGCTGGGCCTCGGGTATCCAGGCGGGCCTAGGCTCGATGCGCTCGCCACCCACGGCGATCCCCATGCGGTTCCGTTCCGCTTCGCCGAAGTGCGGCAGCGGCCGTCGACCAACGAGGTCGATGCCGACCTGCTGTTTTCCTTCTCCGGCATCAAGACGGGCGTGCTGCGCTATGTGGAGACCCAGGGGCTCGCGCCGTCGATTGCCGCGCGCGCCCGGGCTCTCAGCACGATGGAAAAGCCCTCGGCTGCCGACGCGCTGGGACTTTGCGACCCGCAGACGCTGGGCCTGATCGCGTCCTTTCAACGGGCAGTGGTGGACAATCTGGTGGGACGCACGTTGCTCGCCGCGCGGCGGTATGGGGCGCGGACGATCCTGGTCTCCGGCGGCGTGGCTGCTAACCGTGAGCTGCGCGAGCGCTTTGCCGAGCGAGGGGCGCGGGAGGGCGTCACTGCCCTGTTCCCCTCGCTTGCGCTCGCGACCGACAATGCGGCGATGATCGCTGCCGCGGCGTGGGGCCGTCTCGAGGCCGGCCTGCTGGCGCCGGAAGCGCTCGAAGCCAATCCCAGGTTGCAGCTCGGCGTTTCGGGCTCCGGCGGCGAGCCCCCCTGCTAGAATCAGGCGACAGGCCGCAGCATCCCTCGCCGAACGAATGACCATTCACCTCTTCAATACCCTCAGCGGACGCATGGAGCCGCTTGTGCCCATGGACGGCGAGACGCTGCGGATGTACGCGTGCGGCCCCACGGTATACGACTATGGGCACATCGGGAACTTCCGCACATTTTTGCATGTGGATGTGCTGCGCCGCGCGCTGGAGCTGAACGGAACCCCCGTGCGGCACGTGATGAACATCACGGACGTGGATGACAAGATCATTCGCAATGCGACGGCTGCGGGGCTGAGCATTGCCGATTACACGCGCCGCTTCGAGGAAGCGTTCTTCGAGGATCTCCATGCGCTTTCGGTCGAGCGGCCCACCGTAGTTGCTCGCGCAACTGAGCACATCCCGGAGATGGTAAGCCTGGTCACGAAACTTGCCGAACGGCAGCTCGCGTATTCCACCGAGGATGGCTCGTGGTACTTCCGCATCGCGGGAGACCCCGGCTACGGCAAGCTGTCGAAAAGAGATTTTGGAGCGGTCGCCCCTGGCGCGCGTGTCGAGGTGGACGAGTACGACAAGGATTCGGCGCGGGACTTCGCGCTGTGGAAGGCGCCCAAGCCGGGCGAGCACCACTGGAACTCGGAGATCGGCGCGGGGCGGCCGGGTTGGCACCTGGAGTGTTCGGCCATGGCGATGCACTACCTCGGCAACTCCTTTGACCTGCATGCGGGCGGCGAAGATCTGATGTTTCCTCACCATGAAAACGAGATTGCGCAGTCGGAGTGCGCCACAGGCGAGCTTTTCGCGCGGCACTGGTTCCACGTGCGGTTTCTGCTGGTGGAAGGCCGGAAGATGTCGAAATCCGAAGGGAACTTCTATACGCTCCGCGACCTGCTTTTGAAGGGCTACAAGGCTTCGGCGATCCGCTCGCTGCTGATCTCCGTTCCGTATGGGCAGCAGCTGAACTTTACGTTCGAGGGGCTTGCGGCGGAGACGGCGGCACTGGACCGTTTGCGGGCGTTTCGCGACCGCATGCGGAGCACGACGTGGCCCGCGGAGACAAACCTCGAGCTGGTGGCCGCAACGGCGCAGGCTCGCGGAGCGTTCGACGCGGCGCTGACGCACAATCTGAACACCGCCGAGGCGCGCGCGGCCATCTTCGATTTAGTCCGTGCTGCGAACACCGCAGCGGACGCCCGAGTGCTAGGCGAGGAAAACGCCGCGCAGCTGCTTGGTGCGCTTGAACATTTCGATCGTGTTTTCGCCGTGCTCGCGACAGATGACGCAGCGATCACTAACGCGGCGCTTGCCTGGGCGGAGTGTGAAGGGCGGCTGGATGAGGCGCCAGAAGCGCTGTTGGCACAGCGTTTGTTGACCGATGCGCAGATCCAGGCGTCGGTTGAAGAGCGTAACCAGGCTCGGAGGGCGCGCGACTTCGCCCGGGGCGACGCGATCCGCGATGAGCTGCTACACAAGGGCATTGTGCTTGAGGACAGTAAGGACGGCGTGCGCTGGCGGCGGAAGTAGATTTGCCGATTGTCAGATGATTCTGATTACAAAAGGAAAAGGCAGCCCGAGGGCTGCCTTTCCTTTTACTTGCGACTCGGTTAAGCCGGGGAGGGGCTGCCTTCCGGGAAGCCTCCGCCGTGCTTCGGTTCGGGCTTGAGGACCTGCTGTACGTCGCCGGTCGGGGTGCCATTTGGCGGACCGCCGGAATCCTTCATCGGCGGCAGCTGCTGGCCTTCGATGATCATCCGGATGTCATTGGCGTCGAGGGTTTCCCGTTCGAGCAACGCGGTCGCCATGCGATGCATGGCGTCCTGCTTGCCATCGAGAATGCTGTAGGCCGACTTGTAGGCTTCATCTACCATGGAACGGACTTCGCCATCGATCTGGCGAGCCGTTTCCTCTGAGAAGTCGCGATGCTGCGCGATCTCTCGGCCGAGGAAGATCTGCTCTTCCTTTTTGCCATAGGTGAGCGGGCCGAGGCGGCTCATGCCGTACTCGCAAACCATCTTGCGAGCGAGTTCGGTGGCGCGCTCGATGTCGTTGCCGGCGCCGGTCGTCATCTGCTTGAGGAATATCTCCTCGGCGATGCGGCCGCCCATCAGGATCGCGAGCTGCGTTTCGAGGTAGCCCTTCGTGACGGTGTGGCGGTCGTCGACCGGAAGCTGCATGGTGACGCCAAGCGCCATTCCGCGCGGGATGATGGTGACCTTATGCAGCGGATCCGCATGGTCCCGGATTGCGGCCACCAGCGCATGCCCGGCTTCGTGGTAAGCGGTCACCCGCTTCTCCTCGTCGCTCAGCAGCATGGATTTGCGCTCGGCACCCATCATGACCTTGTCCTTGGCGGACTCAAAGTCGATCATCAGGACGGCTTTGCGATTGGCGCGGGCAGCGTTGAGAGCGGCTTCGTTGACCATATTGGCTAAGTCGGCGCCGGAGAAACCCGGGGTACCGCGAGCCATCACGCGCAGGTCAACGTCTTCCGCGGTCGGAACTTTCCGGGCATGAACGGCCAGCACTTCTTCGCGGCCGCGTACGTCGGGACGACCGACAATCACGCGGCGGTCGAAGCGGCCCGGACGCAACAGCGCGGGGTCGAGTACGTCGGGCCGGTTAGTCGCGGCGACCAGGATCACGCCGTCGTTCGACTCGAATCCGTCCATCTCGACGAGCAGCTGGTTGAGGGTCTGCTCGCGTTCGTCATGTCCGCCGCCGAGTCCAGCGCCGCGGTGACGGCCAACCGCGTCGATCTCATCAATAAAGATGATGCACGGAGCGTTCTTCTTGCCTTGCTCGAACAGGTCGCGCACACGGCTAGCGCCTACGCCGACAAACATCTCCACAAAATCAGAGCCGGAGATTGAGAAGAACGGCACGTTCGCCTCGCCGGCGACAGCGCGGGCCAGCAGGGTTTTGCCGGTACCTGGAGGTCCGACGAGCAGCACGCCCTTGGGAATACGTCCGCCGAGCTTCTGGAATTTCTGTGCCTCGCGGAGGAACTCGATGATCTCCTTGAGCTCTTCCTTGGCTTCATCGACGCCGGCGACGTCCTTGAACGTGACCTTTTTCTGCTGCATGGAAAGCAGACGCGCCCGGCTTTTGCCGAAGGACAGTGCTTTATTGCCGCCCGACTGCATTTGCCGCAGCATGAAGAACCAGAGCGCGGCGATGATCAGGATGGGACCAAGGTTGAACAGGATCGGCAACCAGGAGCTTCCCTGATTGTCCTTCACCGTTACGGACACGTGATTGTTCTGCAGAATGTCATAAAGCTGCGGGTAGTTTGCCGGTACAGTCACGTGGTACGGAATGCCGGATTTCAGCTTGCCGTGAACCTCGCTGCCCGTAACTGTCGCATCCTGCACCTGACCGCTGCCGGCATCCTGAAGGAACGTGGAGAACGACACGTCCTGGTCATGCCCGGTACCGCTGCCCTTCTGGAAGACCTGCCACAACAGAATGAGGCAGGCAAATATAAATACCCAGAAGATGATTGTCTTGACTGTCGAATTCACCAGAAACCCTCACTTCTCTTTAGAGCACACGCGCGCGAACAGCGGGCGGGAAAACTCTTCTTCTTAGACGCTGAGTTTCAGCCAAAGAAACAAGTTTCGCCACTGGCCATCCATGCGCTCAAACAAGCGCTCGAAAGAGAGCCACTGTTAGAGTACAGCAGGGAGCTCGCCTCGTGCGTAGACAAATTTGGGTTCCGGCCGGCTTTCCCGGCGCGTGACCCAAAACAGGCTGGAAAGCGGGGCCCGTCCCGATACGGATCCGGTCGCGATCGGGCATTCTGAAGTTGTGAGCCGCTCGAATTCCCTCCCGTTGCCGCATTTCTCTTCCGCGGCCTTGCCGCCCGGCACCCGCCTCGGTCTCGCGGTATCCGGCGGCGGGGACTCTGTCGCGCTGCTCCGCCTGGCGCACCGCCTGGCCGCCCGGCAGGGTTGGAGGTTGCGGGTGCTTCATGTGCAGCATGGGCTGCGCGGGGAGGCCGCAGAGCAGGATGCCGAGTTCGTCCGGGCGCTCGCCGCGGAGCTCTCGCTCAGCTGCGAAGTCTTCGAGGCGGACACGGCCCGGTTCGCGAAGGAGCGGGGCAGCGGCCTGGAAGAAGCGGGCCGGCTGCTTCGGTACGGCTGGTTCCGGCGGCTGCTGGCGGCGGATGGGTCTGGAACGGGGGGCGAACTGGACGCGATCGCGACCGCGCACACCCTGGACGACCAGGCCGAAACTGTGCTGGCGAAGTTGCTCCGCGGCGCTTGGACTGCCGGGCTGGGGGGAATCCACCCCATTGTGCAGGCCGCCGACCTGCCCGGAGACACGGTCGCCGCCCGCGGTCTGCTGGTACGTCCCATGCTCCAGGCGCGCCGCGCGGAAATTCGCTTGTGGCTCGAGAGCATCGGCCAGAGCTGGCGCGAAGATCTCTCCAACGAAGACCGGCAGTTCAGCCGCAATCGCATCCGTCATGAGTTGCTGCCTCTACTCGCCCGGTTCAATCCAAAGATCGACGAGCAGCTTGCGCACACCAGCACCCTGGCGCGGGAGGACGAAAGCTACTGGCAGGCGGAGCTCGCGCGGGTACTGCCGGGGCTGCTGCTGCCGGGCCGTCCGGTGCGGGGCGGCGGCCGCGCGAGCTCTACGCTTGGGGGGCAGCGCTCGCTGGCTATCGAGGCGGAGCGGCTTCGCGCACTGGCTCCGTCGCTGAGAAGACGCGCGTTGCGGGCCACCGCCGGGCAGCTTGGGGTGC
>CAXTSA010000162.1:0-6817 GCA_964246755.1 uncultured Acidobacteriaceae bacterium | reverse complement strand
TGAAACGTGTTCTGGGCGCAGTGCTGGCCGGGATGGGCGCTGACCGGTTGACCCCTGTCCGAGCCACTATCCCGCCTCGGCCCAGGCGGTGATTCTTCATGGAAAACCGTGTTCTTAGCGCGAAGGCCTGGGAGTCGAATCGCTCGTCACGCGAGTTGTGGCGAGTGGTCCGACCCCGAAGGAAACGCGATAAGCTTACGGCTGCTGCACTAACTGGTAAGACTGGGCCGAGGTTCCATTGCAGGTGTAAGCCTGCAGCTGAACGTAGTTGCCCGTAGATGCCCCGGGAACGTCGAGGCACTTGGCGCTGTTCTTGATCACGAACTTGAAAGCTCCGTTGCCCAGGGAAACGGGCATCCACTGCTCGTTAGGCGCGGCGCCGTACTGGTAAATCTGCAGGAGGCCGCTGCTCTGGCGAACATCCCACGCGCCATTCACGGCATTCTTGTTTTCAACTTCGTACTAGCCGTTGCCGGCCGGGACAAACTCCCACTCCTGGTTTCTCTGCGAGCTGCCGCAGATATTCTGCTGGACGTTGCTGCTGTTCGCGGTACTCGATCCGGCGACTTCCACGCATCGATTGCTGTTGGTATTGATGACGTTGTACCAGACATTGGGAAGGACGGAAGCGCTGGTATCCGGGCCGGCAGTAATCAGCGAGTTCAGGAAGCCAAAGCCCTGCGTGCCCCAAGCTGTTTCCGTGCCGTTGGTGTTCAGCAGCGAGTTGTGGTCGGTCGAGTCGTCCTTGTAGATCCACAGCAGGGTGCTTACTTTCTGGCTCAGCATGGCATTCAGAAAGTTTGTGGGGTCGGTAATGCCGCTGGCAGTCTGCGGGCCGGCTTCGGCGAAGATGAAAGCAAACCCGTCGTTGCGGAGTGCCTGCACGCGTGCGACCGTGGATGCCGTGCTGTTGTACTCCCACACGTAGCCGTGAATATCGAAGAGGATGTTGGAGCGCCCTTGAAGCAGCTGCTGGCCCTGGCTCAGGATGACGTCTTCGGACGAGTCGAAGTAGCTGCCGGGCACGACAACAATGTTGGTGTTGCCGGTTGCGCGGATGTTGTCGACCATGTCCTTCATGTCGCTCAGCCACGTGGGAGGATTCGTGCCGCCGTAGGGCTCATTCCAGACCTCGAGCCACACATCGGGCTGATTCTTGAACTGGGTGGCGATCTGCTGCATCTTGGCTTTGTAGGCAGCGTAGTAGGTTTGGGCGGAGGGAGTTCCACCGGCCATTTGCGCGCCGGTGGCCACCCAGTAGCCGGGGTTGAACAAGGTGATTTTTCCGTGGGCGCGATTGTCGTCGACGACCGCCTGCAGGGAGAAGACGGGCTCGCCGGCGGTACCGGTGATTGTCGCGCCGCTGACGGGCTGCACGGAGAGGTCAGTGATTGCTTCGCGCACGATGTTGATGTCGAAGCTGCTCATGGAGGCCGCGTTGGGGCCGTTGGTGCCGAACGCGTTGACGCCGCCGAAGATAGCGGGCGAGCCGTTCTTGAGTATCTGGGTGCCAGAGATGGTGTAAATATCCTGCGACGTGCCTTGTGAAAACGCGTGGGTCGGCACCAGGCAAAGGGCCAGGGCGCAGGAGCTGACGATTGTTCCGAGTTTGTGCATTGTGTGTGTCTCCGGGGGGAACGCTTCCTTTTCGAGCGGGAGGTTCGCAGATATGGTCCGAAAGTGCGCGGACGCCGGGCAAGTTACTCGGGGTTAACCGCTGTTGTTTTCCGGGTTACAGACATTGTTAACCCGCCGTGTTAACTGGCCCTGACGATCGCTTGTCAGAGCAAAGTCATGTCAGTGCGCCTGGAAGGAGCCGCCGACGCTGGCGGCATGGATGGTATCCGCGGTTTTTGCTGTGACCTGAGAGGAACCGCCGATCCAGAAATCGAAGTCTCCATCCTGCCCGGTCATTGGATCCCGGCCTTCGAAGAAGGAGATGTCCGCCTGCGTGAGCGGGAAAGCAAGGTGGCGGGTTTCGCCTGGACTGAGCGTAACACGCTCAAATCCTTTTAATTCCTGGACAGGCTGCTCGATGGGCGCGATACGGCGGCGAAAGTAAAGCTGCGCGACCTCGTCGGCTTTGCGGGCGCCGGCATTCGTGACATCGCTCTCGACGACCAGCGTACCGTTGTCGGCGGTATGTGCCTTAAGCCGCGAGTACTGAAAGGTCGTGTAGGAAAGTCCCCAGCCGAAGGGGTAAATGGGCTCGTTGAACTGATCGATGTAGCGCGAGTGGGCCTGCTCCCCGCCGGCTTGCGGAGGATGGCTGAGATCGGTTGAGCCGGCGGGGCGCCCGGTGGGCAGCTGTGCGAGGTAGAGCGGCTCCTGCCCGACATCGTAGGGAAACGCCACGGGCAGCTTGCCGGAGGGAACGGACTCGCCGAAGAGCGTGGCAGCGAGCGCGGGGCCGGCCTCGATACCCGGAAACCAGACCGCAAGAATCGCTGGAATGTGCCGCGCGGCCCAAGGCAGGGCGAGCGGGCGGCCGCTGAAGACGAGCAGCACGACTGGTTTGCCGGTGGCGGCGACGGCTTCGAGCAGTTGCTCTTGATTGCCGGGCAGGTCGAGCCGGGTACGGGAGGTTGCTTCGCCCGTCATGGCGGGGCCGTCTTCTCCGAGCGCGAGCACGATGACATCGGCGGTGCGAGCGGCCTCGACAGCGGCAGCGAAACCGGCATCGGAAGAGCCGCGTAGATCTGTACCCTTGACGTAATTCAGGCGCGGGCCTAGACGGGTAGTGAGCGCCTGGCGCAGGGTGCGAACGTCGGTTGGGTTGCCGGCCGCCTGCCAGGAGCCGAGCATCTGCGCCGGGTCGTCGGCGAGCGGGCCGATGAGGGCGATCTTCTGGTTGGCCTTGGCGTCAAGCGGAAGTAGCGCGCCGGGAGATATTGCGCTGACTTGCGCGGGAGCGCCGGTCGGGGTTACGGCCGAGACCGTGCCAGCGGGATCGTTCTTGAGCAGGACCAGACTTTCCTCGGCAGCGCGCCGGGCCAGCGCGCGGTTCGCTTCTGACGGATGGTAGTGCGGGCTCGTCGCGTCGGCATAGGGATGATCGAAAAGGTCGAGCGCGAACTTGACGCGCAGGACGCGCCGCACGGCGGCATCGACGGTCGAGACCGGCACCTGCCCGGAGCGCACCAGCGCGGGCAGCGTCGTCCGGTACGCGTCGCTCTCCATGTCCATGTCGGTGCCGGCTTCGAGCGCGAGGGTCGCGGCCTCGCCGGGGTCGGCGGCGATGCCGTGAGGGACGAGCTCGCCGACCGCGCCCCAGTCGCTGACGGTGAAGCCGGAAAAGCGCCACTCGTCGCGAAGAATACCGGTGAGCAGCGGCTTGTTGGCCGTGGAGGGCACGCCGTTAAGCGTGTTGAAGGAGGTCATGACGGTTGCGGCGCCGGCCCGCACGGCCGCTTCGTAAGGCGGCAGATACACCTGCCGCAGCTGCGTTTCCGACATGTCGACAGTGTTGTAGTCGCGCCCGGCGACCGGCGCCCCGTACGCAGCGAAATGCTTGACGCAGGCCGCGACCGAGGTGGGGTCGCTGAGCGAGTCGCCCTGGTAGCCGTGGATGTACGCGCGTGCCAGTGCGCTCGAAAGCCAAGGGTCTTCGCCCGCGCTCTCGGCGATCCGCCCCCAGCGCGCATCGCGCGCGATATCGACCATCGGTGAAAACACCCAGTCGATCCCGTCGGCACGGGCTTCGGTCGCCGCCGTGCGGGCCGTAGCCTCGATGAGCGAGGGGTCGAATGACGCGGCCAGGCCGAGCGGAATGGGAAAGATGGTGCGGTCGCCGTGGATGACGTCGAAGCCGAAGATCAGCGGGATGTGCAGGCGGGTCTCGTCGACCGCGATGTGCTGCAGGCGATTGGCCTTGGCCGCGCCCACGACGTTGAGCAGGGAACCGATTTCGCCGCGTCGAATGAGGGCGTCCTCGCCTTCGCGGTGCGAGCCCGGTCCGGTCAGGATGCCGGAGGCGAACTGGGTAAGCTGGCCGAGCTTTTCCTCAAGCGTCATTTGCCGCAGCAGCGCGTCGATACGGGAGTCTGTACGGACATTGACGCGCGTGTCCTTTGCGGGCGTTGTAACCTGCTTCTGCGCCGGAGTGGCAAGTGGCGCTGCGATTGCCAGCGCGAGAGCGGTGTACCCGATCCTGACGATGCGTCCCAGCGCAAGCAGCTTCACCTCTCGAAACCTCCGTCGTGATCTTCGACGAGTCTATCGGCCGGCACCCGCCTTTTGTTTATACCTGTACTCGACAGAATCATCATGGCTTGTGCTCGGGCTTCGGCGTCTAGCTTTGGGGTGTCAGCGCGCCGGGGCCGCCGATGACGCGAACCTCCGGCACCCGCTCCGACATCGGGATCATTGCGGGCATGGGCGCGTGCGGTTCTTTCCGGTACCAGTAGGCAGTTGCGTAGTAAGTAGCGGAGCGGTGGAAGGGAATCGGCTCTTCGGTGTGAAAGCGGTACACCGTGTAGCGGCTGCAAATATGCTCCTCGCTCGGCGAGTCTTCGTTGTCCAGGTAGGCGCGCAGGACGAGCTTTTTCAGGTGGTATTGCTCGGCATGGGAGAGCGCAAACCAAAGATGAGTCACAGTGCCGGGGCCGTCGACATCGAGCAGGGTAAATGTCGCTTTCGGTTGCAGTTCGCGCCAGTCCTGGTTGCTGCCCGTAGGATCGCTGCTCGATGCGCGATGAGCGCGGTACTCTCCGAGCCGCGTGATGTCCGGGTGCAGCGCGGACGACTGTGCGAGGGCGCAGCCAGCGCGCGAAACAGGGACCCTGTGTTCAGCATGGGAATCCGCATAGGAAGAAAAAGCCTGCCTTGCTGGTGCGCGTGTCGTTACTGGGCAGGATGCAGCTCATAGCGATGCGTCTCCGGCTGCGCTTGCCGGTGCTGCTCCCTGTCGGCGTTGTCAAGCGACGTCTGAACCGCGGTGAGCTCCTGCTGATTTCCCGGGCTGGGCGCATTGCGCAGCAGGTGGTTGCGGGTCGTGTCAAGCGAGATTTTGCCCTCGTTCGCCAGGTAGACCGCGTTCGCCTGCCGCAGCATCGGGGTGTCGAGAGTTGCGAGATTCACGCCCTGAGCCAGCTCTTCGCTCGAGAAACTAGCGACCGGCTTGCCGTCGATGCGCAGTTCATAGTGCCCCGCGGTCAGACCGCTCACAGTGAGCATCTCCCGGGTCGAGGTCGGCGACAACTGTGGACGAGCGCAGGGCAAGCGTGAGCAGCGGATCGGTTTGCGCCGGAGGCAAGGGCAACGGCAGCGAACCATCTCGCTCCGACCAGGTAAGCGATTTGCCCGTGTGTTTCACGTCGCTGACCTCGCTGTTGTCCGCCTTGACGATCGCGCCGCGCGCTGCGTCGAGCGTCACAGTGGAAGTCGTCGGCGTGGCATTCCAGCCCTTCAAGATCGCATCGGCCATGACCCAGTGCATGCCTGCGCCGGGATGGACATGGTCCGCGATGAGCAGCGGTGCAAGCGTCGGATCGTTGGCGTGGGCCTTGGTCAGCGTGTCGAGCATCGGCGCGTTCAGGTCGGCTACGGCCATGTGCCGCTCGGCAGCCATGCGCGCGATCGAGTCGCCCATCCGAATAAGAAAATCGTTGTAGCCGGCGACCCCCTTGCCGGGCTGCGTGATCTCGTCGTAAGCCGAGGGGCGAAGCACCACGACGCGCGCCTGCGGTGCGTGCGCCTTGATCTCGTCGAGGATGTGCTGGTAGCCAAGCTCGAAGGTGCGCATGGTGCCGGCATCGTACGGACGGTAGTAGCCGTCGTTCATGCCGAGCATGATGGTAACGACTGTCGGCTTCTCCTCAAAAACGTCGCGCGGCAGGCGCTGATCCACCGAACCGCCCCCGCCGCCACTCACTTTGTCGCCGGAAACCCCGGACATGAGAAACGTGACGTTGCTCGCTGGAAACCGAGTGAGCGTGTAGAGCTCGACGAAGCGGGTATAGAGCTGCTGCTCGGTAATGCTGTCGCCGTAGAAAACCACGCGATCACCGCTGTGCAGCGCAAACGGGTTGGTTTGTGCTGACGCGAAGAGAGCGGGAAGCATGCAGGCGAGTGCGAGGGCAGCGGGGCGGCAAAGGGCGGAGATGCGAGCGGTAGTTCTCTTCATGTCTCCCCTGAAAAATGCTCGGGTACAGCGGCCCCAGCATAGCGGCTGCAAGGGGAGCAGTGGGAAGTTTCTCTACGTTAAGTGCTTGCTCGATCAACCTGCCGCGGAATCTCGCTTCTCTCCGCCTGGAGCCGGCGGCAGTCATGTTAACGGCCCAACAGAAGGCTATTTTGAAGCGGCGGGCCCAGGTTCCTGCTCGATCGCCAGCGCGTTGAGTACGGCGTAGTTCTGGCTCGGGGTAAAGGCGAGCAAGATCTTGCCCGAGGTGGTCGGCTGGATGCCGGAAAAGTGCCGGGTGACGCGGAAGCTGTTCGCGCCGGCAGCCGGGTCCCGGCCGGCTTCCTGCAGCACGTCGAACTGCCGCAGCAGCACCTGCCCGTTGCAGATGACATCGAAGCGGCGCTGGCCGGCGTTGACCGGCTGACCGGTCTGGTGAGAGAACCATGCGTCCTGAAAG
Source organism: uncultured Acidobacteriaceae bacterium (assembly GCA_964246755.1). Classification (GTDB taxonomy): domain Bacteria; phylum Acidobacteriota; class Terriglobia; order Terriglobales; family Acidobacteriaceae; genus EB88. The sequence continues at coordinate 236 of CAXTSA010000162.1, read as the reverse complement.
TAAAGCGTCAGGCTATAGGTGCGATTGGGCAGCACGGGAATCGAGTAACTGAAGTTGCCGAAACGCTCATTCCCGTAAAAGCCCGGCAGCCGCAAAGCGGGAAAGAGGGCCGATACTTGACTCACACGGCCGCCATGGAACCACGCGTCCGGAGCCCAGCCGGTGCCCTGGGGATCGAAGTAGTACGTCGGCAGCGTGGTCTCGCGGATGGGGCGCAGGGTCTCGCCGGTGCCGGG
>CAXTSA010000161.1:0-6893 GCA_964246755.1 uncultured Acidobacteriaceae bacterium | reverse complement strand
CTGCTCGGGTGGGTAATTTCCGCTTTGCTGCACAAACTGCTCCGCGCTCGCCACCTGCGCCGGGTAGGTTGCGGCGGCCAGCACCTGAGCTACCAGGGTGTCGGGGTATAGCGCGATCGGCGCGACCAGCTGGTCGATCTGCTCGGGCGCGAGCTGCTGGTAGTTCGACGGCCCCGGGTTTCCATATCCCGGCCCCGGCCCTGCGGGTCCCTGATTCTGATATCCCGGACCTCCAGGGCCCTGATTCTCGTAGTCCGGCGGAGGCGGCGGAGGCGCGCCGGCATCCTGGCCAAAGGCGAAGCCGCCGCTCGAGGAAAGCATCGCGAAGGCGAGCATGCCCGCGACCGCCTGCCGTGATCTGTTCCGGAATATAGAGATGGAGTGCTCGGATCTTTGCCGTGCCTTGCTTTTTTGCTTTTTCATTGCCATCCTCACTCGGGCGCGCTGCGCGGCTTCATTTGCACTGGCAAGGGAGGCCAAGGCGCTTGCCCGGTCCACCCTGCTTCGGCTACTAAAACACATTCGTCCGCGGATAGTTCCGTCTGCTCTCAAAACAAGCCGGCTCCGCCGCCCGTCTCTTCCTATATCGTCAGGAGAGCGATGGAACATCAATCGAGATTGCGCCGGCTCCGTGCCCGCATGGCTGGAGAGCGGATCGAGGCGCTCCTGCTGACGCACGGGCCCGATGTGCGTTACCTGTGCGGCTTTTCGGGCTCAAGCGCGGTGCTGCTCGTGCTGGCGCGCGCGGCGGTGCTGCTCAGCGACGGGCGCTACACCGCGCAGGCTCGCGAAGAAACGGCAGGCTCCCGCGTACGCGTGCGGATCGATAAGAAGCCGCTCGATCGAGCATGCGCCTTGCTGCTGCGCTCCGGCATGGGGCGCGTCGCCTACGACGGCAGCCGCACATCGGTCGCTGCGCTCGAACGCATGCAGGCCAGCCTCCCGGAGGGGTTCGGCAAAGCCGCCCGCCGGGCCTTCTTCAAACCCTTGCCCGTCTCCCCCGTCGCCCCTCTGCGAGAGATCAAGGACGCCGACGAGGTGCTCCTGGTCGAGGAAGCGGCGCTGCTCGGCTGCCGCGTTTTCGATGCCGTGCTGCCCCACCTCCGCGCCGGTGTGCCCGAGCGCGCTGTCGCCGCCGAGCTTGAATACGCGGCGCGCCGCATGGGCGCCGATGGGATGTCGTTTGAAACCATCGTGGCTTCGGGCGAGCGCTCAGCCCTGCCCCACGGTCACGCGACGGAGCGGAAGCTGCCCCGCCGAGGCTTCGTCACCCTCGACTTCGGTGTTATGCTCAGGGGTTACTGCTCCGACATGACACGCACCGTATACATCGGCAAGCCGACACGCGAAGAGAAGACCGCATATGCCGCCGTGCTTGCCGCCGAGCTCGCCGGGGTCGATGCGGTGCGCCCCGGCATCCCGGCCGGCCAGGTGGACCGCGCCGCGCGCGGCGTTCTCCGTCGAGCCGGGCTGGCCAGGCACTTTTCCCATTCCACCGGCCACGGCGTGGGCCTCGAGATCCACGAAGGGCCGCGGCTCGGCTCGAAAGTGGAAGAGACCCTGGCCGAGGGCATGGTTCTAACCGTCGAGCCCGGCGTGTACCTGCCGGGCCGCTTCGGCATACGCATTGAAGATATGGTCCTCGTCGAGGCCGGCGGAGCTCGCGTGCTCACCCCGACCCCGAAAGCACTGCTCACTTTGTAACTCCGATTTGCAAGCCCAGACCAGAAAGAACCCGAGAGATGAATCCCGAAGAGATACAGGCGCTCAAAGAACTGATCGAGTTTCTGCAAGAGAAAAAGATTGGCGAGTTTCGCCTTGAGCGCGGCGAACTCAAGATGGAGCTGAAGTTCGAAGCAGCCTTTGCCGCCTCGGCCGCGCATGCGGCGCCAGCTTCGATCGACCCTCTGCTGCTGGCCCGCCTGATGAGCGCGCCACAGGCTCAGGCGCCGGCATTGGCCGGCCCGGAAGCCACGCACACTCCGCCCCTGGGCGGCGCGGCTCCCGTTCCTGAAATCCAGGAAGAAGCCCTGCACACCATCAAATCACCTATTGTCGGCACTTTTTACGAGTCTCCATCGCCCGGCTCGCCCGCGTTCATCAAACCCGGCGACCTCGTCGAAGTCGGCCAACCGCTGTGCATTGTCGAAGCGATGAAGCTTATGAACGAGATCGAATCCGACGTAGCCGGCGAGATCGTCAAGCGTCTGGTCGAGAATGGGCAGCCGGTCGAGTACGGGCAGCCCCTGTTCGCTGTGCGCGCCCGCTAGCGCGAGGGAGATCGCGAGCGCACGCACTTGTTCGCTCACATAGTTTCTAAGTGCAACGCAAGAAGCGACGTGATCCTGAGCTACAGGGCTTGGCTCCAGAAGCAGTTGCGCTTGCGCCAAAGAACCTTGCTTCCGCCCCGCCCATGAACCCCGGAGAATCCACCACCCATGTTCGGAAAAGTTCTAATCGCCAATCGCGGCGAGATCGCCCTGCGCATCATTTCGGCCTGCAAGGAACTCGGCATCCGCACCGTCGCCGTCTACTCTGAGGCCGACCGCAACTCGCTGCACGTCCGCTTCGCCGATGAGGCAATCTGCATCGGCCCCGCTCGCTCGGCGGACAGCTACCTCCACGTGCCCGCCGTTATCGCCGCCGCCGAGATCGCCGACGTCGACGCCATTCACCCCGGCTACGGCCTGCTGAGCGAGAACGCCAACTTTGCCCAGGTCTGCCGCGAATCCAACATAAAGTTTATCGGGCCACCCCCCGAGGTCACCCGCATGATGGGCGAAAAGTCCATGGCGCGCCAAACCATGAAGAAGGCGAAAGTCCCCATCCTGCCCGGCTCGGATGGAGTTTTGACGGACGAGCATGACGCTCTCGACTGGGCGAAGACGATCGGCTACCCGGTCATCCTGAAGGCGGTTGCCGGCGGCGGCGGCCGCGGCATGCGCATCGTGCGCGCTGCCGCCGAGCTGCCCGCGCTCTACCACGCCGCGCACACTGAGGCCGCCAACGCCTTCGGCAACGGCGAGCTCTACATGGAAAAGTTCATCGAGCGCCCCCGCCACATTGAGTTCCAGGTGCTCGCCGATGAGCATGGCAACGTGCTATCGCTCGGCGAGCGCGAGTGCTCCATCCAGCGCCGCCATCAAAAGCTCATCGAGGAAGCCCCCTCGCTGCAGGTCACGCCCAAGCTGCGCGAAGAGACCGCCAAGACCATCCGCAAATCGCTGGTCGACGTCGGCTACCAGAATGCCGGCACCATCGAGTTCCTCATGGACGAGGACGGCAAGCTCTACTTCATCGAGATGAACACGCGCATCCAGGTCGAGCACCCCGTCACCGAAATGGTGACCGGCGTCGACCTGGTCAAGGCGCAGCTCCGCGTAGCCGCCGGCGAAAAACTTTCATCGATCATTCCCGACCCGATCGCGATCCGCGGCCACGCCATCGAGTGCCGCATCAATGCCGAGCACCCCGAAAAGTTCACCCCCTCGGCCGGCAAGATCACCGCCTTCAACCTGCCGGGCGGCAACGGCGTGCGGGTCGACACCGCCCAGTACGCCGAGGGCGTGGTGCCGCCCTACTATGACTCGCTGATTGCGAAACTAATCGTCCACGGCAAAGACCGCCCGGAAGCGATCGCGCGGATGGAGCGCGCGCTTGAAATGTTTGTCGTCGAAGGCATCCACACCACCGTACCGCTGCACCGCCGCATCTTTGCGGACACGGAGTTCCGCGAGGGACGGTTTGACACCAAGTTCATGGAGCGTTTCTTCGAGCGGGAGAAACAGCGCCGCGAGCAGGCCCCGCATATCGTCGCGAGTTGACTTCCTCCTCGGTCGGACTTCTCCCTTGAAGGAGCAGTACGTCACAAGATGTTTACAGCCCGCGCCGCCAGCAGCGCAATCGTCACCAGCGAGATGCTTGACTGCACCATCATGAGCCCCTTGGCCCAGCGCGAAAGCACCGGCACATCCGTCGGCGAGAAGGCCGTGCTCGAGTTGAACGCGAGAAACAGGTAATCCATAAACCTGGGCGACCACCCGCGCGCGCCTTCCGGCGTCTTCATCGCATCAATCGTCATCTGCGGAAACAGGAACGCGCCCTCGGTGTGCGCGTCGCGCAAGTCGCGCGCATGCGGGCCGCCCGCGTCGAGCCGCCAGTACCACGATGCGAATACCAGCACATTGCTCACCCACAGAACCCCTGCCGCGGTCAGCAGCTGCCTGGGCGAAAGAGTGTGCAGCGGCAACGATCGCACCAGCACCCCGAGCGACCAGACGAGCGCGAGGGTGACCGCGCCATTGATCACGTAACCGAACACCTGGTTCAAAGCGTGATATCCCGTGCGACGCGCGAGCACCGCCGGTACCGTGAGCAGGCCGATGACGACCAGCAGCAGCCACCGCGGCCCCGGCGAGAGCGGGTGAGGCAGCGCCAGCTCCAGAGCTCCTACAGCAAGCAGCGCGAGGATAGCCGGCCACCTCGGCTCGGCTCCCGCCACTGTCTGCATCTCCGGATGGTGTGCTTTGCCGTGCATGTGCGCTCTTTCTGAACCGCTGCATTCCACTGAGAGAACGGGTAAAAAGGGTCTCATCGCTGAGCAGAGCGGAGGACCTGCTTTCCGCGCTCCGCGCCCCGAGCGGACTCTCTTTCGAAAGAGAAAGCAGCCAACCCTCCAGCGATCATAAGGGAAGCCCGAAGCAGCCCCCGCCTGTAGCATCAAGCCATGCGCTTTCGCCTGCCGCCGCTCTACCCAATCCTCGACGCGCTTTATCTGCCGCCGGACCCCGGCGAGCGCAGCGAAGTCCTCGAGCGCACCGTGCGCGAGTTGGGCGAAGCCGGCGTCACGCTCCTGCAGCTCAGAGAAAAAAACACCTCGCGCGATCAGCTTCTTCGCGACGCGGAGGCGGTCCGTCGCGCAGCCCCAAGAGCTATGCGCCTGCTGCTGAACGACCACGCCGACCTGGTGCGCGAGACAGGCTTCGACGGCGTGCATCTCGGCCAGAACGATCTCCCGGTCGAAGCCGCGCGCGCGCAGCTCGGGCCCGAAGCGATCCTCGGGCTCTCAACGCACACGCCCGCTCAGGTGCTTGCCGGCGATGCGACCGGCGCCGACTACCTCGCCGTCGGCCCGGTCTTCGCGACCGCTACCAAGCTCGATGCTCAGCCGGCCATCGGCCTCGCGGGCGTACGCGCCGCGCGCGAGCATACGGCAAAGCCGCTGGTCGCCATCGGCGGCATTACGCTCGACCAAGCGCAGGCAGTGCAGGCCGCCGGCGCCGACTCGGTCGCGGTGATCGGAGCGTTATTCGCCGGCCCCGCTCTCCCCGGCACGATCGCGCAAGACTTTCTCAGGCTTTTCCGGTAGAACAACTTGTAACCGTGACGACCTCCGCGCCTGCCGCGCCCTCTGAGACAGCCAGCGAACCGATGGTGAAAGGCCTCGGCCTTTTTTCCTCGACCGCCATTGTGGTCGGCTCCATGATCGGCTCCGGCATCTTCATCGTCTCCGCCGATATCGCGCGGCTCACCGGCTCGCCCGCGCTGCTGATCGGCGCGTGGCTCATCACCGCTGTCATGACGGTCATCGGCGCCCTCTCCTACGGCGAGCTGGCCGCCATGATGCCCCGCGCCGGCGGACAGTATGTCTACCTCCGCGAGGCCCTCGGGCCCATGTGGGGCTTTCTTTATGGATGGACGCTATTCCTCGTCATCCAGACCGGCACCATCGCCGCGGTCGGCGTCGCCTTCGGCAAGTTTCTCGGCGTGTTTTTCCCCTCGGTCTCCTCGACTCACTGGCTGCTGCACCTGGGCCACGTGCCCGCGGTGCGCATCGGCCCTATGACGCTCGGCAACATGGAGCTGGGCCTGAACACCGCGAACCTCGCCGGCGTGCTTATCACCATCCTGCTCACCGTCGTCAACGTCTTCGGCGTGCGGCTGGGCGCGCTGGTTCAGAACGTGTTTACGACCGCCAAGACCCTCGCGCTGCTCGCGCTCGTTTTCTTCGGCGTGACATTAGGCCGCAATCACGCAGCCATGTCTGCCAACTTTGGGCACTTTTGGGCCGGCGCCGGGCTGCACACCCTTCACCCGTTAGCAACCGGCAACGGAGGCGTGGCGCTGGTAGGCGTCGTCACCATACTCGCCGTTGTGCAGACAGGCTCGCTGTTTTCCGCTGACGCATGGAACAACATCACCTTCACGGCCGGCGAGGTGCGCAATCCCAGCCGCAACCTGCCGCTCTCGCTCGTTCTCGGCACGGGCCTCGTGCTCGCGCTGTACCTGCTGTCGAACTTCGTCTACCTGTTCGCCCTGCCGCTCGCCGGGGACCCGCACGGGGCGACGGTGTTCGCACGCGGCATCCAGTACGCCAGCGAGGACCGCGTGGCCACAGCGGTTCTCGAGCAGATCTTCCACGCCTCCGGCGCGTACCTGATGGCCGCCGCCATTCTGATCTCCACCTTCGGCTGCGCCAATGGACTGATCCTCGCCGGCTCGCGCGTCTACTACGCCATGAGCCGCGACGGCCTCTTCTTCAAGGCGACGGGCCGCCTGCACCCGCGCTACAAAACCCCTGTCGCCTCGCTCGCCATCCAGGCCGTGTGGACCTGCTTTCTCTGCATCTCCGGCTCCTACGGTCAGCTGCTGGACTACATCATCTGCGCCGAGCTGGTTTTCTACATTATTACCATCGCCAGCCTGTTCGTTCTCCGCCGCAAGCGCCCCGATGCCGCGCGGCCTTACCGAGCGTTCGGCTATCCCGTACTGCCCGCCCTCTACATCGTCATGGCGGCGACCATCTGCTACACCCTGCTTCGCTACAAGCCGCAGTACACCTGGCCGGGTTTGTTCCTCGTGCTGCTGGGCGTGCCGGTCTACCTGTTCTGGTC
>CAXTSA010000160.1:0-6906 GCA_964246755.1 uncultured Acidobacteriaceae bacterium | reverse complement strand
ACTCGCGTCGGTAGTCACGGTGGCGAACAGCGCTGAGCCCGCAATACCGAACCGGACTTCCTTGCCTTCCATGTCACCGCCGGCCTGCACGAGCGACGCGTGCTGATCGACCCCCCGCAGCAGTGGGTTTGGCTGCGATTCCGCCCAATAGCAGGTGAGTGTTCCGGCGAACCATAGCACGACCATGGCCGCCAGTACCGCCCAACCATGCTTCGGCGAGCCGACCATCTGGCCGAGCATGACGGCGAGACCGGCGGGAAGCAGAAAGATGGAGAGCATCTCGAGAAGGTTCGTCAGCGGCGTGGGGTTCTCAAAAGGATGCGCGCTGTTCGCGTTGAAAAAGCCGCCGCCGTTGGTGCCGAGCATCTTGATGGCTTCCTGCGAGGCGACCGGGCCTTGCGCAATCGTCTGGGTTGTCGTGAGGCTGGGCTTGCCGTCGGCGCCGGTTGTCCTTTGCGGCTCGACGAGCTTGACTGTGTCATAGGGCTTAAAGTTCTGCACCACACCCTGCGACAGCAGCGCGAGCGAGAAGACGATCGAAATGGGCAAAAGAACCCACAGGATCGCGCGCGTAAGGTCGCCCCAGAAGTTGCCGAGCGTGCTCACACCGCGCCGCGCAATGCCGCGCACGAACGCGACCGCGAGCGCGAGGCCGACCGCAGCCGACCAGAAATTATGCGTAGCAAGCCCGAGCATCTGCGTGAGATAGCTCATCGTGGACTCGGGCACATACGCCTGCCAGTTGGTATTCGTGGTGAACGAGATAGCGGTATTGAGCGCTAGCGACGACTCCACCCCCGGCAGGTGCTGCGGGTTGAGCGGGAGCAGGTGCTGCAGACGCTCGGTGATGTAGGTGAACACAAGCGTCGCGGCACTGAAGATGAGCATGGAAAGCGCGTATTCGGTCCAGCGCATTTCTTCTTCCGGGTGCACGCCGGTCGCGCGATAGAGCAACCGCTCGACCGGCAGGAGCAACGGATCGAGAAGCGTCCTGCGTCGCTCGAACACATGCGCCATGTACGTGCCCATCGGCTTTGCGAGTAACAGCACGACGGCGATGAAGACGGTGATTTGAAGCCAGCCATTGAGTGACATTCAGAACCCCACTTATAACTTTTCTGGGCGAAGTAGCGCGTACACCAGGTAGACCAGCAGGGCTGCGGACACGCTAAGTAAAACGATATTCTCAATCATGCTTCGGTTTCACCTTAAGCCGTTCGCAGCCGGAGACGTACCCAGCAGCGACGGCGAACAACACGCTTAACACGAGTACAGCGATTAGGTCATACATCTGCGCTCCCCCCTCGTGGCTTAAAAGTGATAGATGACGTCGCCGGCGACTGTAAACTGCGTCGTCTTGTGCCCAAGATCGTAAGCGGGCACAGTGTAGGAGTGTTCCAGCCGAAGCTCCGGACGGAACGTAACAGTCGACCCGATCCAGTGGTCAAGACCAATCAGGTGTTCGGAGTAAGTCGTCTTGTACCCTGTACGCTGTCCACGAATGTCATCCACGAATTCATTGCGGATATTCAATGAATCGTGATGATGGTTAAAGTCTCGCTCCACGTAATTCACGATCGCCGAATCAGGAGCGTAGCAGCGAAGCTGCCCAGGCTTACAGAAGGCGCCGTTAGCGCCTGTTTCGGTTACTACAGGGTTGTTTACATTGCCGGCTACGTTGGGCACGCCGCGTTCGTACTGGTACCAGCCTTCAGTTGCGGTGTGCCACTGGCTCTTGCCGAACCTGTGATACCAGGTCAGGTAGTATCCTTGCAGATTGTTGTAAGCGTATTTACCGTCGTTGATGGCATTGGCGCAGAGGTACAGGTTATCTGCACCGGCGCTCCAGGTATAAGACGCGCAAGCGGTGGCGGTCGGCTTCGCATCGCTTGTCCACGGAGCTGCCTCGCAGCCGCCCGATATGCCACCCTGCACTTGCCAGTGGTCGCTTAACTTTACCGTAGCCACAGCCCCAGTCTGGGTATAACAGTCGACCGTGTACAGCAGTGAGTGGCTGTACGTGTAATTGTTCGGTGCAAGCTGCGCTTCGATGTCCGGCAGGGAGATATAGCGCCCGATTCGGATATTCATGCCTTTCGCAACATGCGGCACCCAGAGATCCGCATAAAACATCACGGGATCATAACCGTACGTGTTGTTACTTTTCAGCAATTGCTGGCTGAAGATTCCCTTGGCCGTCGTGTAACGGTAATCAAGACCGTAAAGTTGCGCCACGCGGAATCCCCAGTCGAAGTGCTCGCGCTGCACCTCATTCGGCAGCCGCTCGACGTACACCGCTGCCTGGTCGAGTTGAATCGAGTTTGGGATGACATCGTAGGCAGTAGGAGCGTTGGCATACTTTCCCCGGTTCGACGTGCTGGCGTTAAATCCCCCATTGAACCAGCCGTACACTTTCGTGCGGCTCTTGTTTCCGTCCATTGCTTCCATCAGGGGGTACACGTTCGGATCCGGTGCGCCGATGACAGGGGAGCCGCCATAGGGCCAGTCCTGGAAAGGAAAGGGGGGCGAGCTGACCGGCGCATCATAACCGGCGCGTACAGGAGGCGTACTCGGCGTATCGGCTGGGATCGGGTGCCAGTCCTTGCTGTAAGCGTCTGCGAGGCGCCCAAAGAAGCTGCCCTGGGGTGCGGCAGGCATATCGGCTTTGGAGCTCACCGAGGTGGGTGCAGAAGCTGTACTGCTATTTGCATGTTGGGCGAGAAGAGTGGGGCAAGCGAGCAGTGCGAGCGAACAAAGAAACCTGCGCATGGGCAAGAGCGACCTTTCTCCATGAGTAGAAAGGTGCTGCCCATAGGAAGTCCGTAGTAAAGGCGTTAAGAAGCCGTAAGTTCTCCCGCGCCCTCAGGCTCGAAACGATAGCCAACCCAAGGCTCGCTATGGATGTAGCGCGTGGCGGGTTCGGCTTCAATCTTCCGGCGAAGCTGCGCGATCAGCACACGCAGGTACTCCGGCTGGTCCTCGCCAGCAAAGCCCCACACTGCGCGCAGCAGCACTTTATGTGTGAGCACCCGGTGGGGGTTGCGCATGAAGAAAAGCAGCAGATCGAACTCCTTCGGTGTGAGGTGAAGCCGCTGTCCGCGTACCGTCACGGCGTGCAGCTCCGTGTCTACGATGAAATCCCCATCTTCCAGACGAGTTGCCGGTTCGGGGGCCGGCAACCGGCGAAGCTGCGCGCGCACACGGGCCAAAAGCTCCGGCATGTTGAACGGCTTGGTGATGAAATCGTCCGCGCCCTCGTCGAGCGCACGCACCTTCATCGCTTCACTGTCGCGAACACTAAGAACGATGATGGGCGTCTCCGCTAGCTGGCGCACCGTCTGCGTAAGCTCCACGCCATCCATCTCGGGCATGGAGAGGTCCGTGATGATCAGGTCCGGTAACTGCTCGCGAAAGCGCTCCAGCGCCTCCACGCCATTTGCCGCCGCCGCGACCTCGTAACCGCTGCTCCGCAACGCGGTACGCAACATGCGGACTATCTGCGGTTCATCGTCGACCACAAGAATGCGTTTCAACGGGCCTCCCACCTCCAGAAATTTAGCCACGCCGTAAAATCCTTCCTATGAAGACGCGGCACTTTGCGGCCACCACACGCCTGGTGCTGGCATTCGGCATACTCGCGGGGATTGTAGTCGTTTTCCGGCTTTGGATACACGTAAACCCCACGACCATTGCCCTTCTACTCGTGCTCTTTGTTCTCCTGCTGGCTGCACATTGGCGCCTGCGGTACGCGGTCGCGATCTCCGTAGCGGCGGCAGCCTGCTTTAACTTCTACTTTCTGCCGCCGATCGGCACGTTCACCGTTGCGGATCCACAGAACTGGTTGGCTCTCTTTACCTTTCTCGCCACCAGTGTCGTTGGAAGCCGATTATCGCAGAAGGCGCGTGACAAAGCTGACCAGGCACAAACGCGGCAACGTGAAATAGAGCTGCTGTTTACGCTATGCCGAGAACTGTTGCAGACCGACAAGATCGCCGGGCTTGTTAACGTCCTGCCGGAACTCATCAACACAGCCGCGCGAGCAGAAACGGTTGTCGTCTACCTTCTTGCGGGTGACCGCCTCTACCAGACCGGCATGCATACCCTCTCTCCCAGGGATATTCCTGATCTTCGAGTGCTGGCGCATACCCTTCCCGCGGCGCAGACGACACCGGATTCGGAGACACGGATTCCACTGCGCGCCGGCGTACGTCCTCGGGGACTGCTGATCTTGACTGGTCTGCGCGTGTCCGCTGAAACCTTTGAGGCTGTAGGTGGCCTTGTCTCGATTGCACTCGACCGTGCTCAGGCGTTGGAAGATCTGGCCAGAAGCGAAGCGAATAAGGAAAGTGAGCGGCTACGGACGCTGATCCTCGACTCGATTACGCATGAACTCCGCACGCCTCTCACATCGATCAAAGGCGCTGCCAGCACACTGCTCACCATGGAAGAGGTAAATGTGGAGGATCGCCGCGAGCTTCTTACCATCGTCGATGAAGAAGCCGACCGGCTTAATCACCTAGTCGGGCAGGCTGTAGAGATGGCGCAGATCGAGGCAAACGAAGTTCACATGAACTATATTCCGATTGCTGTACCTGACCTTGTCTACCAGGCGCAGGGGAGCTGTGCCTGGATCTCCAGCACTCATCCGATTACGGTCAGTCTGCCCGCCCTTCCCAAGGTGTGCGCCGATCCCGAAATGATCGAAAAGGTGCTCTGCAATCTGCTGGAAAACGCCGCGAAGTACTCTGAACCTCAATCGCCCATCTCTATCTCTGCAGAACAGAAGGGTGACTATGTCCTGACCAGCGTTGCCGATCAAGGGGTGGGTATCGACCCCGCCGAACAGAGCTTTATCTTCGACCGCTTTTACCGGTCCCGCATGCAGAGCGGGAGCACTCCGGGCACGGGAATGGGTCTGGCCATCTGCCGCGCTATTATCGAATCGCATCGTGGGTCCTTGACTGTTACCAGCCAGCCGAAACATGGATCGGTATTTACCTTCAGTCTACCCATTGCATAAAGCTCTTTGTTGGACTGAATCGCATCGGTGACTCCCCCGGGTGACTGAAAAGAGCTACGCTTGCCGGCGGCAACCTAATCTGCACTCGCTTTTGCCAGGCGAGAAGGAAACTTGGCGCGCCCACATTTCGCACAGAAGTCGTACAGCAAACAAGCATAAGATGGGGTATGCTCACACGCGAACAGGCACTCGATTATTTCCACTCCGACGACTTGCTAGGCCTTGGGCTCGACGCCGATGCCCTGCGCCGAAAACTGCATCCGGAGGGCGTCGTGACGTACATCATTGATCGCAATATCAACTACACCAACTTCTGCACGGAGTACTGCACCTTTTGCGCTTTTTACCGGCCGCTGAAAGGCAAACTGGCAAGCGAGGGCTACATTCTCGAATTTGAAACGATCCACGCGAAGATCGCGGAAACGTTGGAGATGGGCGGCACCGGTGTGCTCATGCAGGGCGGCATCCATCCGGATCTGAAAATCGATTGGTTCGAGCGATTGCTTTCCGGGATCAAGCAGCGCTTTCCTTCCATCTGGCTGCACTGTTTTTCCGCTTCGGAAATCCTGGCGATTGCCGAGTATTCCGAGCTTTCCTTGCGGGACACCATTATGCGACTGCGGGATGCGGGGCTCGATTCCATTCCGGGTGGCGGCGCGGAAATCCTGGACGATGATGTTCGGAAGCGGATCGCGCGGCTGAAATGCCGCACAGAGGACTGGATCGCGGTGCACCGCACAGCGCACGAGCTAGGCATGCGGACCACGGCGACGATGATGTTCGGCGTGGGCGAAGACCTTGAGCAGCGCGTGAACCACTTTGAGGCGGTACGCCAACTGCAGGAGAAAACCGGCGGGTTCACGGCATTTATCCCGTGGAGTTTCCAGCCGAACAACACAGCACTGGGCGGCCGAGGCTGGGAGGAAGCGACCGCGGTCGATTACTTGAAAGTACTGGCGATCTCTCGTCTATATTTGTCAAACATCGAAAACGTGCAATCCAGCTGGGTGACGCAGGGGCTGAAAGTACTGCAAATGGGTCTGCGTTTCGGCGGCAATGACGTAGGCTCGGTGATGCTTGAGGAGAACGTCGTACGCGCGGCCGGAACACAGAACTGTACGACGGAAGAGGAGTTGCGCAGAGTAATCCGCGATGCGGGTTTCAGGCCGGCGCAGCGGGACACTCTGTATACGACGATGTTCTTGAATTAACGCTCCGTCTTGAGTGAAATCAGGTGTTGGCCGATCCAGGCGGCCAACTGCTCCTCTGTAAGGTCGCCAGCGGCAAGTAACATGATCGTCTCAAACACTTCAACCTGTGACGCCTCTACGGACCAACCGTTCAATCTACAAAACGTAGCGAGGGCAAGGTAAGCGCCCCGCTTGTTGCCGTCGGAGAACGGGTGGTTGCGAGTGATGGCGTACGCGTACGCCGCAGCCAGATCCGCAAGACTTGCGTCTTCTCGATAGTTCAGGATCTGTTGAGGGCGGATCAGTGCCGAATCAAGTAATCCTTCATCTCTGAATCCTCGAAGTCCGCCGTGCTCAACGAGACTCATCTCATGCAGCAGCAGCAACGCGCGCCGATTCAACCAGCGAACAGCATCAGGCATATTATTTCGCTAGAGCCCGGAAAGCCTCGCGGTACTGCTTCATTACGCGCCGCCCCTGCTCCAATTGCTCCTCAACTTCCGGATCGTAAGGCGTGAGAAGATACCCGTCCGGGGTCTCGGTTGCGTGCAGCATGTCGCCCTTCTCTACCTTCAAACGATTCAGCATTTCCTTGGGAACCACTACTCCCTTAGACGTCCCGACACTCGGCAGCTTCAATATCGCCATCACTTTGCCCTCCTTCATAGGTATATATATACCTATTAGCTTCAGCAT
>CAXTSA010000159.1:316-6924 GCA_964246755.1 uncultured Acidobacteriaceae bacterium | reverse complement strand
CGTCAGCCCCGATGACCCATCGCGGGCGGCGCTCGTCGTTGCCGAGCAGCACCCGCGGACCCTCTCCATCACTGATAAATCGCGCTGATTTTGCGGTGAGCCGAACGCCGACGGCCTGTGCGCGAGCGGCGAGCAGCGCGTGTAGCGCGGTGCGGCGCAGCCCCACACCCACGCCTGCTGCAAGCGGAAACAAAGCCGAGGTGCAGCAGTTGCCATCGTGGAAGCAGATGCCGTAAAGGAGATGGCCCGCTCCCTCGAGCGTGGAACGCGTGATGCCAAGCTGCCCGAGCGCGTCGATCGCGGGCGGCAGTAATCCCTCACCGCAGCACTTGTCGATGCCTGCCGGGCTCCCGACCGGTTCCGGCGATGCAGAGCCCGTCGAAGACGCCGGAAAACACGGCTCGGCTACCTCCACCTCGAAGCCGGCCTGCGCGGCAGCAATCGCAGCGGCAAGCCCCGCCGGACCACCGCCGACCACCAGTACCTGAGCGCCCATAAAGCTCAAGCCTACTCGCTTTCGAACTCGTCGAGCAGCACACGGGCCTTGGTATTCAACGTCTGCGCCCCGTCCAGGTCGTTCTCGGCCACGGCTTGGCGCGCCTTGGCGAGAAATGTCCGGATCTGCATCTGCATAGCCCGCGCGTCGCTCGTGTCCGGCTCCTTGATCTTCACGAGCCGCGTTTCCTGCGACTGGATTTCGCCAAGCATGCGTGTGCGCTCCGCGTTGCTGATGGCCGTGCCCGCGGACAGCTCGCCTAGCGCGGGCGCTGCTTCTTCGGCGGGGCTCGTTCCCGGCGCAGGAACCACTCCGGCTGTTCCTGTTGCCGGTGCCGGCGCTGGGGCAGCCGCGCCCGCAGTGTTCCCGGCCACTGGCGTCGTCTCCGCCGCGGGTGGAGCGGCGCTCGGCTTTCGGCGCAAGCGACGCGGCTGCTTGACAGGCTTAGCTGCAGGCGCCGCGGCGGGCTGCTCCGGTCGCGCCTGCTGTACATTTGGCTTGCTTTCCGGCGGTACCGAAGGCAGCGGCGTGATCACGGTGATGGATGAAGGTGTAATTGGCGGGGCCGTTGCTGTCGGCGGCGGGGGCGGGGGAGCCTTGTGGCGACAGCCAGCCAGTCCGCTGAGCAACAGCAGAGCGCAGACGCCGTATTCTCTCCCTCGCGCGTTCATGCCTGTTGTTCGCCTAGCGGAACTCTGGCCCCTGTACTCTCGCGCTCCTCACGGTCGTTGGCGTGGCTCAAAGGAATCCTCATCGTGAACGTTGTCCCATGCCCTGGTTCGGACTCGACCTCGATCACGCCGGAGTGCAGCTGCACGATCCGGTAGCACATCGCCAAACCGATGCCGTTGCCATCTTTTTTCGTGGTGAAATACAGGTCGAAGATCCGAGGCAGTACCTCGCTCGCAATGCCCTCGCCGGTATCCGTAATGGTCAGCACAGCCTGACGGGCTTCCTCGCGCAACGCGATGCGTAGCGTTCCACCGTTCGGCATGGCCTGTGTCCCGTTGAGCACAATATTGAGGATTGCCTGCCGCAGCATATCAGCATCTACTTTCACCACAACAGCTCTTTGTGGCAGCAGGGTATCCAGCTGGACATTGTGCGTGGCAAGCTCGGCGGAAGCCAGCCTGCCCACGATCGAGGTGATCTGCCGAAGATCCTCGTCCTCGAGCTTCAACTCCATTGGACGGGAGAAATCAACTAGCGTCTGGACCACCCGGTCGAGCCGCTGGATTTCGCTTTGGATTACATCGAGGTGGCGCAGCGCAGGCGCGTCCGGGCCGCCCAGCTTGCCCCGCATCAACTCCAGATGCACCACGATGGCATTGATCGGGTTCTTGACCTCGTGCCCCACGCCACCCGTGAGCCGGCCGATCGCCGAAAGCCTGCGCGAAAGCTCGAGCTCGCTCTCAATCTCGCGCACCGACTCCAGATCGTGCAGGGTGAGCAGGGCGCCCAGGCCTTCGCGTTCGCCGTCGAACTGGTCGACGATGATCTCGAGAGTGATTTCAATACGCCGGCCGTTTTCTGTCGCGATCTCCGCCTGCGGGATCGAAGTCCGATGCTGGAAAGCATCGCGCACCATGCGGCCCAGCTTGGTCGAGCGGCTGAAGATCTGGGTCACGTCAGCGCCCAGCATCTGCTCGCGCCCCACGCCCAGGAAGCGCTCCACCGAGCTTGATACCAGCACGGCGCGGGTGTCGCGCGTGAACAGCATCATGCCGTCCTGCAGATTGGAAAGAATCTGGTCCAGATTCTCCTTGAGCGCCGAGAAGACCTCTTCCGTGTTGCGCATGCGCTCGCCGATGCGCTCGATTTTGGTGGAAACCCGGAGCAGGGCGTCTTTCGAGCCGGTAGCCTGCGATGCGTCCGCCGCCTCGGCCTCCGCGTTAAGCACATCGAGCCGGCGGCTGATCTGTTCGAGCGGCGCGAGCGCGAGCGAAGCCACAATCGCTGCTGTCAGCAGCGAGATCAGTAGCGCGCCCGCGGCGTAGGTAAAGGCTTCAAGCAACGTCGGCCGGAACACCTGCAACAGGAAGCTGGTGCGCATGCCGATATGCACCGTCGCGAACGGATGGCCGTTGCGCTCGAGCGAGAGTGGCAGGTCATAGACGCGTGGCTTGCCGAAAACGATCTGAATAATCTTGATGAGCGAACGGTAGCGCAGCTTGCCGTAGGCAGGCCGCCACGGCAGGAAATGATCGCTGAGCAGGGGGTCGGTGCTTAACAGTGCTCTATTGGCGCTGTCCGCGATCGTAACGTCATAGATAGTTGGCGAGTAGCTGATAATGGAGTCCATCAGCGCATTCAAGGCAGCATCCTGACGGAGCGCGCCGGCAACCTGGGCTCGGAACAGGGGTGGGGGTAGGGCCGGCTGAATCGTGCCGCGGATGACCCCGCCCTCTATTGCCTGCCTGGTCGCGAACAGGAGTTGGTGCGCGATGATGTCGGTCGAGGCGTAGCTCTGGTCAACATACTGCCGCAGGGATCGCGACAGATACAGCCACGATGTCGCGGAGACGAGCAGAAAGACGAGCAGCGTAACCGCGACTACGAGTTTGGTCCTTAGTCGCATCTCTGGCTCTTGAGCTTAAGTGGTTTCAGCCCGAAGTGCTAGCGCGTTCGTCACTCCCCTCAATCATCTCTCCCGGAATGGGAAAGAGGCTCGCGGCCGCGTCCGTAATGGAACCGCACTTGTAGTGGTCGGAACTTTCGGAAAGGGGGCGCCCTAAGCCCCTTGCTCCTTTTCAACCAGGCCGCGGGGCTGCTCGCGGTCGGCGCGACGCAATCGGCTCTGGCTATACTCCTTCAGCTTGTTGTGCAGTGTTTTCAGGCTGATCCCGAGTATTTCGGCGGCGCGCGTCTTGTTGTTATTCGTGGACGCGAGAGTTTTCACGATCAGCAGCCGTTCGGCCTCATCGACGGTGGTGCCCACTTCCACCTTGACCGTGTTAGCGACCGCCGTTTCCGCCGCCGACTCGATCCCGCGGCTGCCGAAGCCCGGCGGCAGGTGCTGTACCCCGACCGGACTGCCGCCGCACAGGATGACCGCGCGCTCGATAGTGTTGCGCAGCTCCCGCACATTCCCTGGCCAGTCGTACTGCATCAGCCGCTGCAGCATCCCGGGGTCCACACCCGGCACATGTCGGCCGTGCTTCTCGTTCATGTCCCCGATCAGTGCTTCCACGATCGCCGGAATATCTTCCTTGTGCTCCCGTAGCGGCGGCATGTGGATATTGAAGACGTTCAGGCGGTAGTACAGGTCAGCCCGAAGCTGGCCCGCGTCGACCGCGGTGTCCGGATTCTTGTTCGTTGCCGCCAGCACGCGCACGTCGGTCGGCGATTCCACCTTTGAACCCAAACGGCGCAGTTTGCGGTCTTCGAGCACCCGCAGCAGCTTGGCCTGCGTCGCAACCGGCATTTCGCCGATCTCATCGAGCAGCAGAGTTCCTTCTTCAGCCAGCTCAAAGCAGCCGGCCCGGCGTTCCAGCGCTCCGGTAAAGGCGCCTTTCTCGTGGCCGAAGATCTCACTCTCGATCAGCGTTTCCGGGATCGCGGCGCAGTTGACCGCGACGAACGGCTTGGGTTTGCGCGGGCTCAACTCATGCAGGGCGCGCGCTACCAGCTCCTTGCCCGTACCGCTTTCCCCCGTGATCAGCACGGAAACGTTGGACGGCGCGACCTGCTCGATCAGCGCATAGATGTCTCGCATCTTGCGCGAGGAGCCGACCAGCGGCCCCAGGATGCCCGTATCCCGCAGTTTGCGGCGCGTTACCTCAAGCTGTCGCTCGGTTTCCCGCATGTGCGTTGCATTTGAAAGCGTGGTGCGCAGGCGAGTGGGCTCTACCGGCTTTTGGATGAAGTCGTAGGCGCCGATCTTCATCGCCTCTACCGCGAGCTCGATCGAGCCCTGCGCTGTCAGCACGACAACGGTGCAATCATTCTTTGTCGCGGAAAGCTGCTGCAGAAGCTCCAGCCCGTTCATACGCGGCATTTTCAGGTCCGTGACGATGATCCCCGGCTTCCATCCGGGAACCTTGTCGAGCGCCTCCAGACCGTCGCCGGCCATCTCGGTGTCATACCCCCACGACGAGACGAGCTCGGCAAGGCCATGCAGGGCATGGACTTCATCTTCAACGATCATCACGCGTTCGGCGTTCCCCATGTTGGTGCGTGTCCTTCTCTGCAGCGGCTTCGCTGCGGTTCTTGCCTGACCGTCATCAAGAGGTCGTTCGCGGGGGCTCTTGTATTCTTTGTATGTTCTTTGTAGCACGCGCTGAATACAGGGCGCTTCCTGTCCCAATTCGGGACAAACTACTGCGCTTCGAATCCGGCGAGGATGCGACCCTGGGGAAGGATAGCTGTATCCTGCTCGTATGTTGCCATACGAGCTTACGCCGGGAGAGCTTCGCTCTGTCATCCAGAATACAGAAAACTCACAGTTTGTCTTGCTGGACGTACGTGAACCCTGGGAGTTCGAGGTTGCACGTCTCCATGGTAGCGTGAGTATGCCCATGGGCGATATACCTTCGCGGGCGCATGGGGAGCTCGACCCGGATGGCCGTATCGTCGCGATCTGCCATCACGGGATTCGCTCGCTCAACGTCGTCGCGTGGCTTCGCGGGCAGGGTTTCGAGCAAGCTCAATCGCTCGCCGGCGGACTCGACCAGTGGGCCGCGGAGATCGACCCGGAGATGCCACGATACTGAGCAGTATGAATCAGTTAACCTTAAAAGCTTGAGGTGATGGTTGATCTCTGCCGCCGTCCAGTTCGCCCGGAACCGCCAGCCTGCCTTCCTCGAGGAGCTCAAAGGGTTATTGCGTATCCCCTCCGTTTCCACCCTCCCCGAGCATCGGGGCGACGTACGCCGAACCGCAGAGACCCTCGCCGCGGAACTCCGGCGCATCGGCATGGAACATGTGGAGTTGATCGAGGTTCCCGG
The DNA here is from genome assembly GCA_964246755.1 of uncultured Acidobacteriaceae bacterium. GTDB lineage: Bacteria > Acidobacteriota > Terriglobia > Terriglobales > Acidobacteriaceae > EB88. The sequence continues at coordinate 1,482 of CAXTSA010000159.1, read as the reverse complement.
GGTGAGCGGCAAGCCGGGTCATCCGCTCGTGCTGGCCGACTGGCTCCACGCGCCGGGCAAGCCGACCGTGCTCTGCTACGGCCACTACGACGTGCAACCGCCCGACCCTCTCGAGGAATGGCTGACGCCGCCCTTTGAGCCGGCCGAGCGCGACGGCAACCTATATGCCCGGGGAGCGGTAGACGATAAAGGGCAGATGTACATGCACGTCAAGGCGCTCGAATCGCTCTTCGCGGCAAACGGGGGCAAGTTGCCGCTTAACGTACGGGTTTTGCTTGAAGGCGAGGAGGAGGTAGGCGGCGAGTCGATCGCGGCCTTCATCCAGCAGCACCCCGAGCGCCTGCGGGCGGATTTCGCCCTTGTCTCTGACACCGAGATGTTCGCCCCGGAGCTGCCGACCCTGTGCGTGGGCCTACGCGGCATGATCTACACCGAGGTCGAGGTACGCGGCGCCCGCACAGACCTGCACTCCGGCATGTACGGCGGCGCGGCGCCCAACCCATTCATCGCCCTGGCGCAGATCATCGCCAGGCTGAAAGATGAGGACGGCCGCATCCTGATCCCAGACATTTACGAAGGCATCGAACCGCCCTCTGCCGAAGAGCTCGCCGCCTGGGCGCGGCTGCCGTTCAACGAAGCCCGGTATCTCGAAGAGGAGATTGGCGCTCCCTCGCTTACCGGCGAGCCCGGCTATTCGGTCCTCGAGCGCACCTGGGCGCGCCCCACCCTTGAGGTGCACGGAATGCCGGGCGGCTTCACCGGCGCCGGAGCCAAGACGGTGATCCCGGCCAAGGCTGTCGCGAAAATCTCCATGCGCCTGGTGCCGCCGATGAAGCCGGAGCCCACCTTCGCGCGGTTCGAGCACCATGTCGAGTCGCTGGCCCCCAAGGGCGTCACGGTCCAGGTGCGGCTGATCCACGCCGGTGAGGGAGCCGTGATCGGGACCGATAATCCCTACATCCGCGCAGGGGCTGCCGCTCTCCAACAGGTCTGGGGCACGGAGCCGGTATTCATCCGCTCCGGCGGCTCGATCCCGGTTGTCGGCGAGTTTGAGCGCGGTCTGGGCATTCCGACCGTGATGATGGGCTTCGGCCTGCCGGACGATAACCTGCACGCGCCCAACGAAAAGTTCCTCATCGACAACTTCTACCGGGGGATCGAAACCC
>CAXTSA010000159.1:0-306 GCA_964246755.1 uncultured Acidobacteriaceae bacterium | reverse complement strand
ATTTTTCGAGACACTCGGCGCCGGAGCCTCCGCCTGAGCCGAGAACCCGAAGCCGGCTTCGTGCCACGGCGCGCCTTTGTGCTGGCCGGCGGGCAAAGCAGCCGCATGGGTCGCGATAAGGCGCAGCTTCCGTTTCGCGGAACCACTCTGCTGGAACATGCGCTCGGGACGCTCCGGAGTGCGGGCTTCGCCCCGGCCGTCGCTGGACTGCGAACGCCGATCGAGTGCAGCGCGCCCTCGATCGCAGACGCGTTTCTCGATGCCGGGCCCCTCGGCGGGATCGAAGCGGCGCACCGCTCGCTTTCC
>CAXTSA010000158.1:0-6929 GCA_964246755.1 uncultured Acidobacteriaceae bacterium | reverse complement strand
GTTCAGCCACATCGTGCTCCATTTCTTCGACGGAACGCGCTGGAGCCGCACCTTCCACCGGGTCCGCTAAGGTGCCGGAAACGGACCGGCCGCCAGGTTCCGGACGGCGTAGCTCCAGCCGCTTTTTCTTCCGGCTACGCAAAGGTCCGGCGGTGCTGGTTCTGTGCATCTTTTTACTTGCGCTCACGACCGTGCCCCCGCTGATCAATCTCGGGCGCTTTCAGCGGCGCATTGCCGGTGCCATCAGCCGTTCCATTGGCCGGCCGGTCAGCATGGATTCCATCTCGCTCCGGCTGCTGCCCTGGCCGGCCTTCCGGATCCGGAATCTCGCCATCGGCGAGGAGCCCGGCTTCGGCGCCGAACCTGCTCTGCGCGCGCCGGAAGTCATCGCCGAGCCTCGACTCTCTTCCCTGTGGCGCGGCCGCGTCGAGCTTGACCGCGTCGAGATCGCCGACGCCAGCGTCAATCTCGTCCGCGACGAGGCCGGCCGCTGGAACATCTCCTCCGTCCTGCTCAAGGCCTCCCAGATCCCCAACGCCCCCACCGCGCAGTCGCGGCCGGGTCCCGCTCCCCGCTTTCCCTATATCGAGGCCACCGGCACCCGCATCAACTTCAAGCGCGGCGTGGAAAAGCTGCCCTACTCGCTGCTGAACGCCGACTTTTCCATGTACCTCGGGCGGCCTGAACTGTGGCGGCTCAAGCTCGAAGGCCAGCCGGTCCGCACCGACCTTGAGCTCTCCACCGACGACACCGGCACGGTCCGACTCCAGGGCGAACTGCACCGCGCCTCCGCCCTCGGGACCATGCCGCTCTCGATGCAGGGGGAGTGGAGCCACGCGCCCCTGGGCCAGATCAGCCGCATCCTGCTTGGACGCGACGCAGGCTGGCGCGGCGACATTGACCTCACCGCGCAGTTCGAGGGCGAGATCGACCACTTGGACGTCTCCTCCCACCTCCTCGTGGCCGGCCTGCACCGGCAGGAGTTCACCCCCGAGCAGCCCTTCACCGTCGATGCGACCTGCCGCGGGCACTACAGCCGCTCCAATCCGCTAGCCGATGCTTTTCGCTGCCGGTGGCCGCTCGGCGATGGCTCCCTGCTGCTCGCGCACGGGGCAGGCGAGGCTCCGGGCGACCTGACGGTCGAGGCCGACAAACTCCCGGCCGGCGCCATTGCCGCAGCGGTGGCGCTCCTGCGGCCGAATGCTCCGGAGCCGGGCCGGTTCCACGGCGACGCGAGCGGTCGCTTTTCCTGGAATCCCGATGGGGGCAACGCCGCCGCCGGCCAGCTTGCCGGCTTCGCCTCCGTCCCGACCCTCAGCATCGCCGGAGCCAAGAACGGCAGCGAGCCACTGGTGCTTTCAGAACTCCGCATTACCCCAGGTACAGGGCCGCAACCGAGCCTCTCCCTCACAAGCGAGCCGGTGACGTTCGGCGATCCCGCAACTGCCATCGCAATCACGGCAGAGCTTTCCGGTGGAGGGTACAGACTGCACGCGAACGGCACAGGCACTCTCCCGGCCTTGCAGGCAGCGGCATCCACTCTGCGCCTCGAAGGTCTGGGTCACCTCTCCGTCATGCCGGCCGATGCGCCGGCAGACGCCTCCGCCAAGCAGGCGACCGCGCAGCTTGCCTTGACGCTCTCCGGCCGCTGGCTGGGCGAGACGGCGAGTTCGCCGGAGAACGCCTTCGCCGGCGCGGAGGGTACGGTCCATTTCAGGAACGTGCGCTGGGCCGTTCCCTGGCTTCCCTCCCCGGTCGACTTCCCTTCTCTCGATGCTGCCCTGCTGCCCGGGAGTATCCGCTGGTCGACCCCCTCCGCGCTGCTGGGAACCGGTCCCACGCCCCAGCGCTTCAGCGGTAGTGCGCAGGTTTCGCTCGCCTGCGACCCGGGGACGCCGTGCGTTCAACAGTTCTCCCTCAGCACCCCCTCGCTCGATGCCGGGCTTCTTGCCCGGGCCCTGCACCCCCAGCGCTCGCAACTGCTCTCGGCCTTTTTCGACCGCCTCAACCCACTCGACGAGGCCGGGGTGCATCCGCCTTCGCTCGCGGGCACCGTACATGCCGGCGTGTTTACGCTCGGCAGGCTTCCCATCCGCAACGCCTCCCTTGTGATCTCTACGGAAATGCCGTCGGAAGGGGGCCCGGTCATCCATTTCGAGAGCCTCGACGGCCAGTCGCTGGGCGGCGATCTTCACCTCAAGGGCGCGCTCCGCTTCTCCAACGGAATCCCTCATTACGCGGTGCATGCCTCGCTTACAGGAGCGAGTGCCGCGCAAGCCGCCGCGCTGTGGCATGAGAACTGGGGACCGGGCACCCTGGGAGGCACAGCCGATCTCGAGCTCGCGGGCGCCGGCACTGCGGACCTGCTAGGAAGCGTAAAGGGCAGCTTCCAGGCACTGTGGCAGCACGGGAGACTCCCGCCTGCTTTACCCGAGTTCACCAGTTGGGACGCCTCCGGCTCGCTCACCCCGTCCGGTTTGCGGCTCGAGCACGGCACGCTCTCCCCAACGCCGGCCACCGTGACAGGCTCCCTCGGCTGGGATCGTTCTCTCCACCTGCAGCTTCTTCCATCAGAGGAGGAGAGCTCGAAAGAGATCACCGGCACCCTGGGGGCGCCGCTCGTGCATTCGGAGCAAGCCGCCCCTGACGCGGGAGCAACGCCCTAGAGTATTTTCACAGTAGGTGTAAGGTAAGGCGCTGCACTCCCCGCAGCTTTTCCGTCAAGAAAAGCTGCATTTCGCAGATACCGGGTGCCCCACAGTAACTGTGAAAATGCTTTAAGCGAGCCCGGCTTCCGGCGTCACTGGATGGTGCGCCGGTGCGCGCTGGCTTCCACTTCCGGGACGCTCCCGTCATTCACATCCACTTCAGTCGGCTGGCCCAGCAGCAGGATGCGCCGGGAAAGACTGCCGCGCGCCGGCACCCTGACCTGCACGGTCGTGGCCGTGGACGCGGAGTGCACCGTCAGGGGCACCTCGGCCTCGGCATAGCCGGTGTTCGCTATCTCGACCGAAACCAGCCATTGATCGCCCGCGCCGGTGCGGCTTGAAAACACATTCGCGATCGCCAGGTCGGGCAGGCCCGGGTCATCGTCGACCCAGGTCTTGAAGAAGGCGTGAAGATCGGGCGCGTCGTCCCCATTCGCGCCGGCTGAGGGATTTCCAGACGCATTCGCCGCAGCAGAGGCTCCGACGGTTCGCTCCAGCAAATTCTCGAAATACCCGGGCGTGGTGTCCTTCGCCGGTTCGTACGCCCGCAGAGCCGCACCGAGCGCCGCGTCGCCGGCCAGGTTCCGCAGCATCCACAACACGTAGGTCGCCTTCGTGCGATAAAAGACAGAATCCTGAGCGACGGCCAGGGGCTGGCCTCCGGAGGTGCCGGGGCTGGACGGCTCCGCCAGCGCGAGCGCATCGTGCCCGGCACCCAGTTGCTCCATCGCCTTTTCCCGGCCCTCGGTGCGCTCGGTCCAAAGCACACGCATCAAACCTGCCACGCCCTCACTCAACCAGGACCGCGGCGAGCGGAAATAGACGTGAGCCAGAGGCGCGCTCAGGTCTCCGGCCAGCTGCGACGGGCTGCCCCCGGTCACGCTCAACAGCAGAGCGTCCCCATCGTCGGCCGGCGATGCCTTCTCGACCGGCAGGTCCACCACCAGAAGCGGAGTCGCCGGTTTCGCGCCGAGCCAGTCGCGAAACAGCGGTTCGAGCAGGTCTGCGGCAGAGCCGTAGGCTGCCGCAGCCTCCGCATGCGCGGGCAATGCTGCCACTGCGACCAGCGGCGTCGCCGCGCCTTCCACCCGGGCCGCAAGCACCAGCGACGGCGTATCGAAACCCAGCGGCGTCGCCGGAAGGGAAACCCGCACCACCCCCGGAAAGCTCGCCGAGGGCAGGGAAGCGGGCGCGCCGAGCGGCACCCGATGCCCGTCGAGCACAGCGTAATCCGGGGCTTCCCCGGTAAACTCCACAGTCACCGCCATGCTGACCGCCGCCCGGCCGTTTCGTTGTTTCTGCCTGCCGATCTCGCTGAACAGCTTCGCCCCTTCGCCGAGCGACGCCGGAACGGAAGCGACCGGGTACCAGACCGTGTCGCCAAAGCCGCGTAGCCCGGTAAAGCCACTGCCGATGCGGTCCCAGTCCGACCGCGCCGCCAGGGCGGCCGGCGTCTCAATGCGGTCCAGCCGCTCGCTCGAGGGCACGATTGTGCCCGCGTACTCGATGGTGAGGGTCACCTCCGCGCCGGGCGCAAGGGGTTTCGGCAGGGCAATCGCGGCTTCCGTCAGCGCGCCCGTGTGGTCCGCATCGCTTTCGACGCGGTGGGTGGCGAAGCGCGGTGCTTTGTCCGCCAGACGGATGTGCTCGAAATGAAGCTGCGAGCCAAGCTGGAGCGGCAACGTGGCCAGCGGCTCCGCTCCGTCGTTGCGCAGGGTTGCGCGCAGCTGCACCTCAAGCGCCGCGGTCGCGGGCTGCAGGTGGATCGTGAAGTCGTACCGGGTGAAGGTGGGCGCAGTCCGCATCGCATCCGTTACTGAGCCCGCGAGCTCGGACGGCGCTGCTTCCGCGCTTTCCTGGGCCGGCGCGTCCGTCCCGGACTCAGCCGAACGCGAGAACAACACCTTGCCATGCGGCGAGGGATCAGGAGGCTTCGGCGCGGATTGCGGGGCTGGCGTGGGGGGCGTCTGGGCGGATAGAACGCCGCCGGAAAGCCCGATGCCGAGTAGTCCGTACCGGAACAACTGCTGCGGGAAACGCTTCAGAATGAGCCTAGTCCTTTTTGCTTTTTCGCCGCCGCCGCCGGGCCCGCGTCGCTGCCGGCCGAACTGGCGGCGGCCTGGGCGCGTCTCTGCCTCGCGGCCTCGAACAGCACCACTGCTCCGGCAACCGATACATTGAGAGACGCAACCGAGCCCGCCATGGGTATCCGAAGCAGGTGGTCGCAGGTGCGCTTTACCAGCTCGTGCAGCCCCGCGCCTTCGCGTCCCAGCACCAGCGCGCAAGGCACCGTGTAGTCGAACCGGTCATAGTCCGCCGAGCCGCGTTCGTCCAGGCCGATCACCCAAACCCCCGCGGCCTTGATCTGCTCGAGAGCCCGGGTCATGTTCACGACGCGTGCCATCGGGACATGCTCGGAGGCGCCTGCGGCCGCCTTGGCTGCCACCGCGCTCAGCGGAGCCGCGCGGCGCTCGGTCGTGACCACGCCATGGACCCCGGCGCCGTCGGCGGTGCGCAGAAGCGCGCCCAGGTTCTGCGGATCTTCGACGCCATTGAGCGCCAGCAGCAGCGCGGGGCCACCTTCGCGCTGGAGCAAAAAATCTTCAAGCTCCGCCAGCGCTTTCGCGCGCACCACCGCGACCACGCCCTGGTGGGCGGCGGTCTTGGCAAGTTCGGTCAGGTGGTCGCGCGGCTCCAGGCGCAGCCGTACCCCGCGCTCGCGGCACAGCGCCGCAATCCGCTCCAGCTTGGCGTCCGAGCGCTCACGCGCCAGACACACGTGGTCGAACTTGCGGGAGCCGGCCCGCAGGGCCTCCTCAACCGGATGCAGGCCGTACAAGATTTCCATCTCCCTCAGTGTATCGGGCGGCCGCCTCCCGAGCGGAAACGGGCGAGGGCAGGCTTGCGATCTTCCGTCTTTTCTGCAGATTCGCTCGCCCGCGCGCGTCCTTCCGGGCAGCTTCGGCGTCTGATTCCTCAGACATGTTTGCCCCCAACGCCATCTCGCGAGCCATGGACAGCTCCGCCCGCACCGCGAGCGAGGAGATCGCCCAGCGCCTGAAGAGCGCGGACCCACTCCTGCTCGATCAGCTCATCGTCGAGTACCAGCACCGCCTTCTGCGATACCTGCTCTATCTCACCGGCAACCGGGAGCTGGCTGAAGACCTCTTCCAGGAAACCTGGATGCGGGTGCTGCTGCGGGGCGCGCAGTTCAATGGCAATGCCCGCTTCGACACCTGGCTGTTCACCATCGCGCGCAATCTCGTGATCGATTTCCGCCGCCGGCGCACCATGGCGAGCCTTGAAGAGATGTCAGAGAACACGGAAGATGACCGGCCCTTCGAGGTCGCGAGCAGCGAGCCCACGCCGTTCGACAACTATCTGTCCCGGCAGAACAGCGCCCTCGTCGCCGAGGCCCTGCTGACCCTCGACCCCCTGCACCGCGAAGTGCTGGTGCTGCGCTTCCACGAAGAGCTGGCGCTCGACCAGATCGCGACTGTGACCGGCGCTCCGCTGTCCACCGTGAAATCCCGCTTGTACCGTGGCCTCGCTTCCCTGCGCCCCCGCATCGAGCAGGCGACCAGGGGCGGCGCCCTGCACGAGGAGGCGCGCTCGTGAGCCGACCCTCCAGATCGCACATCGCTCAATCCTCCGCCCCGTTCCAGGAAGTACGCAGGCCCGCACCGCCGAAGGCCGACCCGCAGCTGGTGGCAGCACTGACCGGAAACGATGCGTCCGCCGATCGCGCGCTCGCGCTTCGCACCCGTCGTGCCGTCTATAACGCGCTCAGCGAGCAGCGTACGGATCGGCAGCAAGGGCGGAGGAATCTCTCGGTTGCCCTGCTGATCACCGGCGCGCTATGCCTCGCGCTGGCCCCCGCTCTTTGGTCCGGGATCGATGACATGCTCGGCGGAGAAACGCTGCTTGACCTGCCGGGCATGCTGGTCGCGCTCGGCATGACCCTTTTCGCCGCCGTCGCCGCGGTTCTCTTTCTGCTGGGCGATGATCGGCGTAGCTCCGGGGCAGCCCGTACCCACAGGCGGTAGCCGATCATGGACTTCCATCGCACGCATCGTGGCCGGCGCGGGGGCGCTCACCCCGGGTTTCATCCCGGTTCCAACGCTGGTTCCAGCCCTGGTTCCAGCCCTGGTTCCAGCCCTGGAGACGACCAGCTCCCCACGCTCTCGTCCGAGCTGAAACTGGTTCCCCGCTGGTCTGTCG
>CAXTSA010000157.1:0-6957 GCA_964246755.1 uncultured Acidobacteriaceae bacterium | reverse complement strand
GTCATGTTTGATGATAACTCCATGGCAAGTTCCGGTGGGATGATTCTGCCCAGCAGACTACCGCTGAAAGCTCCTCGGGCTGGGCGTTCTTGCTCTTTCAGGTGCCCAAGTATGTCCCAAATACGTGGGATGTCCTGTGCTTTTCGCTGAGTTGGTGGTGGTACCTCATAATATGCCAATAGGCGTATAGGCACTGATCGCGCTGCAGTCTGAAGATTTCCGGCAGACAACTCAGGCGTATTCCGAGCCGAGCGTGCTGGGCAAGTATTTGCCTTGGACAGGAGGGTTCTATGTCCAAACCTCAAGCAGCAACATACAGTCCTTTCGCGCTTTTGCTCATGATTCGCGACGCCGCCACAACACGGGGAGCCCAGCGGGCTCTGCTCAACGCGATCGCCCTGCGATGCCGAGCCGAACAGCAGTACAGCGCCTACCCATCGTACGCGTGCTTGGCCGAAGACACGTTACTCGATCAGAAGACGCTTCGGCGCGCCGCCCGCGCTCTGGAGGCCGCGGGGCTGATTTCTCGCAAAGGTCGGGGAAATCATACAAACCGCTTTTATCTGAACGTCAGCCTACTGAAGACGCAGGCTGACGACGCAAAGACCCGACGTCAAGCCGAGAAAGCCGCTCGCGAGGCGAGCAAGAATAGTACGAGCCCATTCGTCTTGATAGCGAAGGAGACCGGCCAAAGTGTGCCCGTAGACTCCGATGAGGATATCTATTGGAACGCGCCGGTCCACGGCGGTGCCCAATGAGCGCGCCCGTTTGGACTGCCGAAATGATCTACGCGCCGGTTGAGCTGGCAAGTGATCGCTGCCCCATGCCGCCCCAAGCTACTCGCGGTCTCCCCGCGGCATTGCGCGAGGACGAAGACTCAAGTCTTTGGGAGTACACCGAACAGTACCTGACTGCCATTGAGCACGAAACTAAATGGTGCTGGGTCGAAAACCCGGAGGTTTGGACTGAGCGTAATTTCGAGGAAGATATTGTTAAAGCGTTCCTGCTCTGGCCTCATAAAAATTGCCCTATCTGCCAAGGCACATTGAGGGTCTCCTTGCCTATTGTCGGATTGATAACGGGCGTCCCGTGCAGCCAGCGCATCTGGTGCCCGTGCGTACGTATCAAATCGATCGAGAGCCAACTTCGAGACTCCCGGCTGATCTCGCCCAAGCACGCGCATGCATCCCTCGAAACGTTAAGACCCGACCGGCGCAGCCTCCTTGACGAGCAGCGACAGCAGGATTACATCGATTTGCTCCGCGCTCGTCCTAAAGCAAATTATTTCTTTTTCGGCGATTCCGGGACCGGGAAAACCCATTTCGTGACAGCCTTGGTGCGCGATGCAATCGTGAGAACTGCAGAATGGTGCGAAAGAAAGAGAGAACCGTATCATCAAGCGGTGTTCCGTGCACCTGTCGTAGAGCTGCTCGATCAGATGCACGCGCAGACTACACGGGATTGGGAAAACAAGGGCCCGGTCTGCAAGCCCGTCGTCGAAATCGAGGGCCTGCGCAAACTGCTCAAACAGGGATACCCGGTCACTGTGGTATTGGAGGAGCTCGACAAATTCCTTCCAACGGAATCGAGACAGAACAATCTGTTCAAACTCGTCGACGCCCTATACGAAGGTAACGCGCAGCTCGTAATGACCAGCAATCGTGGGCCGGATGAGCTCTTGGCGAAATGGGGCGAGATTGAAGGCCAGACCATCCTGCGCAGGATTTGTGACTGGTCGCAAGAGGGCGGCAGATTGGGGTTTCTGCTGCACTTTCCGGCATCCCGGAAATTTACCCTGGGGTCCACGGACGCCGCAAAGGCGCTGGAACGCATACGACGGCAGGCAGAGTAGCTGGAGCCGAGCTCGATGAGACGTGAACCTGTCGAGTTCTTTTTCCGGTTGCGACGTAAGGTGAAAGCAACCAACGTGCAGTGCGATCTGTGATACGGCGTTTTCAACCGCGGGTGCTCGACATTCGTTCACGAGTCCGTTTTTCGTGGGATTAGAAATGAGTATCCGCGGTCGCACACAGCGGTACCGGGCGCGTTCCCCAGTTCAAGATTGGTGATCAGGAGGTCACGGAGCGCAGGATTAGAGCAGGCCGCTTCTCGCGCATGTCCCTGCGAACACCGGAAACAGGCTTGCTGGAGCGGCGTTTGGCCGGGATCGCGCTGTCGGCCTTCAATTCCTCGCGGCAAGAGGTGTGGTTGCGCTCGGAGTCGAATTGGGCGTCAGCTAAAACGCAGCCCACGGGCGTGTGGGCGTGCGCCGCGCGGACCAGATCAGGCGGGTTCGCGCAATCGTTCCAGGGCGCTTCGCGCGCGCTCTGGGCCGCCGGTCCACGTCGACTACGGCGAGCCACTTGAGCCAGTGCTTCTGGGCTCGCGGCTGCCCGCCGAAGTGCTCGATCCGGCGCACGAAGTTGCTGCTGGATGCCGTTTGCGCCACCCCGGTCGCGTCCACCGCTACCGTGGCCGGACTTCGCGCCCTCCCGCGCACGTGCCGCGCAATCTCATTCAAGGCCAAATCGTCTTCGTTCAGCCGCTTCAGGAAACGGTGCAGCGTCGTGCGAGTCCGGCACCGTGCTTGAGCCCGAGCGCTTCCGCAACTCGCGATGCTCGGCCACCCGCACCTCGGCCTCGCGAAGGGTCCAGTCCTCGTAGCGCATCAGGCATAGCACAGCCAACAACTGAGGCGGGGTGAAGGCGTGCTTGCTGAACTTAGTGCGATACGAAGGCACAACCGTCTCGCCGATCTCGCGCGAACCCTACTTCAGCCACAGTTCGGCAGCGGAGCTCCAGAGCAAACCCGCTTCACACCGGCTACCCTGAAGATGTCAACAGAGCCAATCGGTCTCATAATATCTGAGCAGCATGTGAAGGCAAGCAAGTTGGACGAAACCGATGAAGTTCCCAATGTGGTCTTCCCGGCGGGTGACGAGGCGGCGAAGTTTTGCATCCAGGCAAACAGCCGCTAGACCTTATATCGCCTGCAGTAGTGGCGCAGTTTCCTGCGGTCTTGGGTGAGATGTTCGCGTCCGCGCCAGTTGGGCGCGATCAGCTCGATCACATACTTTTCGACGAGCGCGCGATCAAGCCCGTCCGTGTCGTACGCTTTGTCGCCGACGAGCCGCTCCGGGAGCGCGTCGAGGAAGCTTCCGGCGAGCACTTCTTCAACAAGCGTGCACTCTGCCGGGCTAGCGCTCTGGACAGATACGGCGAGAGCCACCCCAGCAAACGCGTTTGTTGGGGATTCCGGAGGGAGACTGTTATCGGCGACGATAGCTACAATCTTGGTGCCCTGCCGCGATGCCGAAGGCGAGTTCTCTTGTTAGCGCTCGCGAAGGTTGCACCCACGAACGCCTCGTCCAGGTTCAGTTTGCCTCGTCGGTGCAAATGCCGTGCCAGCAGCCTCAGCGCGGCTTTGCCCGAGCGGATTCACTGCTGGAACCGCCGGTAACAGGTCTGGAATTCAGGATACCGCTTCGGCAACTCGCGTCATTGCGCACCCCGCCTAGCACCTAGAGCAAGCCATTGAGCAATGCCCGCGTGCCATGCCACAACCGCGCGCGGTCGTCCTCGCGTCGAGCCAGCTGCAGCACCGGCCTGACGACTTCCCACCGGGTCTTTGGTCAGCTCCCGGCGTTCTCGCATCGGCGCAATCGGAAAGAATGGCACCGAGCCGGTTCAGAGCCGCTTGATCGCTCGCCACTGGCACCGGACCCCAGTGGCTCTGGCGGAAGCGTCCCCACTCGCCTTCCACGCGGCCCCTTTCGTAGCCTTCGGTTGGGCTGCAAAGCTCGGCCCGGTACTGCCAGTGCGGAGGGAACGCGATGAGACGCGCCGTCTGCTCTCGCTGATTACTGCGCAGGACTTTTGATGGCGCTCAACAAGTTATGATGCCGAAGCACAAGACGCCTTCAAAGTAGGCGAAGGCCAACTCGTGCACTTTCAAAAACTCCTGCTACGTCGCGCACGGACATGCCCGGTGAAAAGCCGCCCCGCTGCGCATCGAACGCGCCGTTCTCCGTCCAGGTCGGCATAGGCTTCTATCAATCGACCTGCGCCTCAGTGCCCCACTCGTAGCTCGCCGGGAAGAAAATGTCGTATTCGCTAAACCCGAGCAGGCGCTTGCGCCCCTCCACGTATTGCCCAACTGTCCGCTCCGCGGGGTTCGGCCCGGGATCTCGGCCAGGATGCACTCGTAAATCCGGTGCGATGTGTGGTGCTGCTTCCCGCGGAGATTTGCGATGCACCTCCAGAATTACTTCGACAAGCGCCGCCGCTTCGTCCATTTTTACCGCCGGGCGCTCCGCCTTCTTGCACGGTACAGGCACCGCGTTCCGAACGGCCTCCCGCACGATGCGCCGTTGCATGCCCAGCCTCCGCATTACCCCAATCCGGAGAATTTAACGCGGAGGCTAGGCGACCGGTATTTCCCCTCATGACGCCCAAAGCTCCACCCGCATCTCCTCAATTCCAGGCCCGTCTACTTTATGACCGGAAGACCGCAGCTCTCCAGCTTTCGATCAGCGTTCGGTCACTCGACTACCTAATCGCAGGGAAGCAGCTTACAACCCGCCGCATTGGCAAAAAGGTGCTTATACCCCATGCAGAGCTGGTGCGCTTCGCACGGGCTGACCATTTCGATACAGTTGCTTGCTGACGGGTGCTAGACACAGCGGATTGACGCGGGGCTCGTTCCGCAGAAACTAGCAAAGGAAGGATTTGGCGTGAGAGGAATTTTTGAGAGACCGAAAGGCAGCGCGGTTTGGTGGATCAGCTATTTCGATGGAACAGGGAAGCATCATCGGGAAAAGATAGGCCGACGCTCTGACGCGATCGCGGCCTATCAGGACCGCAAAGCGGACGTTCGAGCTGGGCGCAAACTGCCATCCCTGCGACGGACAAAGGCGATCACGCTGAGCGATCTCATCGACCTCGCACTTGAATTTACCGAAGATCACGCGGACCGCCGCAGCTACGTGGGTAAAGTAGCCGTGGTGCGCAAGGACCTGGGGCATCGTCCCGCTGAGGAGATTACGCCGCAGGAGATCGACCGTTGGATAAGTAGCAGAAAGAAGAGCCCCGCCACGGCCAATCGGTACAAGAGCTTTATCTCGCTCTGCTTCCGCGAAGGCATTCGCAATCGGAAAGCCTCAGCAAACCCAGCGCGTCTCGTCCGGCAGCGAAAAGAGCCGCTTGGCCGATTGCGCTTTCTCACCCGAGCCGAATATGCGGCCCTGCTTGCGCAAGTTCCGGAAGAGCACAGGCCCTCCCTGGCGCTTTCGGTCCATACCGGAATGCGCCAAACGGAGCAGTTCACGCTGACGTGGGATCAAGTACATCTTGACCGGCACACCATTGAGCTCACGAATACCAAAAACGGAGCGCACCGCATGGTGCGCCTCAACGCCGATTCGGTACAGGCACTTCTAACGCTCCAGCGAGGCAAGCACAGTCCGAAGGATCGCCTCTACCCGGGAGCGGTCCGGGCCGACCTTTACGGAACCCGGTCCTGGTTTCCCGAAGCGCTTCGAGCGGCGGGCATCGCTGACTACACCTGGCACAGCAATCGCCATACCTTTTGCTCTTGGCTGGCCATGGCGGGAGCGACGATCCGAGACATCCAGGAACTGGCAGGGCATAAAACGATCGCAATGTCCGCCCGCTACGCTCATCTATCGCCGCAGCACACCCTCTCCGTAATAGACCGGATTGCCGGTTCGGCTAACTAGCACCAGAACTAGCACCAGACGGAAACAGCCTCCCGCTTCCGAGAGGCTGTTTCATTCGTAAATTTCTGATTTTATTGGTGCCCGGAGGGGGACTTGAACCCCCACGACCGGTTAAGGTCTGCGGATTTTAAGTCCGCTGCGTCTGCCGATTTCGCCATCCGGGCACTGAGGCAATTCTCCTGATGTTATCGAGCGCCGAGATCCTCTTGATGCGGCCTTGCTTGGAAGGAGAGGCGACGCTCACAGCCGTTCGGTCTCCTCTACGCTTTCAGGAGAATTGCACTAAGCGTCATCGTAGCAGCGGAGCCTCACTCCCTGTTTCCTCGTTTGCTCCGCGCCGCCGTGCAAGCCTCGCGCGCAGCTCCGCCGTTACCACGCGATGGCAGTGTACACACAACGTCCTGAGATTCTCGAGGTCGCACTCGCCTCCACCCTCGGCCACCGGCACAATATGGTCCGCGTCCCACAGGCTTTTGCGCTCAAAGCTGCGCAGCCCCCAGATCCCCAGCAGCTCCGCCCGGCGCTCACCCCGCGCGCGGCGCAGCAGCCGGTAAGCGGCGAGCGTGTCCACGGTGCAGCGGGCGCACACGCCTTTGTCGCGCTTCAACACGGCATCGCGCAGGTAGGCAGGGCTGGTGCGCAGGCGCCACTGGTGCACACAGTCGCCTGAACAAAACGTTCTTCGGCCCTTCGGCACCTCCAAAGCACACCACCGGCATAGCACCCGGCCGCCGGCGCCGCGCGGCAGGCTTGCCGGTACGGCGCGACCGCCTGCCATGGTGCGTCGCGTGCTGTGGCTCGGGAACGAGCTCACCCACGCAGCTCCGGGATCATCCGTATCGGGTATTTCGAGCGTAGCGTGATCTTCGGCTGCACGGCCACCGTTTGCCCCGGAACAAGTCGCAGCCGCCACCGCTGCGCGATCGTCGCCGTCAGCAGAATCGCTTCCATCCACGCGAACGACTCGCCGATACACTGCCGGCTGCCGCCCCCGAACGGAAAATACGCGAACTTCGGCCGCGTCGCCTTTGCCTCCGCTGTAAAACGCTCCGGCTCAAAGCGCAGCGGTGCAGGGAAGTATGCCTCGGTTCGCTGCATGATGTACTGGCTGAAGAAAAAGTACGTTCCGGCGGGCAGGCGGTAGGGCCCGAGCTCCACCACCGCGGTCGACTGCCGCCCCATGGCCCAGCCCGGCGGGTACAGCCGCATCGACTCGGAA
>CAXTSA010000156.1:5163-6958 GCA_964246755.1 uncultured Acidobacteriaceae bacterium | reverse complement strand
ATTTTGGTACGCTCGCCCGCTTCGCGCGCAATCGCCCGCACCTGCACAGTGCCGTCGTAGATCTCGGGAACCTCGCTCTGGAACAGGTTCTGTACCAGCTCCGGAGCGGCCCGGGAGACGATCACCTGCGGACCTTTCGCCGCACGGTCGACCCGCAGCAGCACCGCCCGCACCCGCTCGCCGATGGCAAACTGCTCTAGCCGCGACTGCTCGCGGCGCGGCATCCGGGCTTCCGCCTTGCCAAGCTCAAAAATCACGTCCTGCGGCTCCAGGCGTTTCACCGTCGCGGTAATCACCTCGCCCATGCGGTTGCCGTACTCCTGAAACACCGTGTCGCGCTCGGCCTCGCGTACCTTCTGGAAGATGACCTGCTTGGCCATTTGCGCGGCGATGCGGCCCAGAACCTCGGTCGGCTTGTAGTAGCGGATCTCACCGCCAACCTCGACCTCAGGGGCCAGTTCGCGCGCCTGCTCGAGCGTGATCTGGTTGACCTCGTCCTCGACCTCTTCCGGCTTCTCCACCACCGTCCTGTACGCGTAGGCGCGGATCTCGCCGGTTTCCTTGTCCAGCTCGGCGCGCATGTTCTCCTGGGTCTTGTAAAACTTGCGCGTTGCCAGCGCGATTGCGTCTTCCACCGCTCCAACCACAACCTCGGGCTGAATTCCCTTATCGCGACTCAGAATCTCAATGCTTTGATACAACTGGCTTGCCATGCTTGCTCTTGTCCTTCCCTGCCGCCGATTCTCATCCCCGGCGATTTCATCGCCCGCTTCTAAGGTCCACGCCCCCTTCTGCGAGGGCTAAAACTCCGGAACGAGCTGTGCTTTTTCTATATTGCTCAACGCGATCTCGATAGGCTCGACCGCTTGCGGGCCTTTTTTCTTCCCGGCGGGCTTGGGCGAGACTGGCAGCAATGTCACTGCATCGCCTGAGACCTGTCCCAGATGTCCCTGCCAGTGCCGATTGCCCACTACGGGGGCAAAGGTTTGTACCTTACACAGTTGCCCGGCGAAACGCCGGAACTCTTCCGGCCTGCTTAGCTTGCGGTCCAGGCCCGGCGAGCTTGCCTCGAGCAGGTATTCAGCGCCGCCCACCAGGTCTTCGATGTCGAGCGCCGTGCCGAAATCTCGCGAGAAGCGCTCACAATCGCCGTGCGTGATGCCCGAAAGCTGGGCTACCGGCACACCCGACGGCAGCTCTCGCAGGTAGGCCAGCTCATCTTCTTCCACAGACAGCCCTGCCGCCTCTCCTGCCTCCACCAGATCGAGCACGATGTCTCCGCCCGCGGCAGCAGCCGCATCATGGCCACTCTCTGCCTGCGCTTGCACCTTCTGGCCCGCTTGCGAGTGCCCTTCGCTCTCCTGCAGTGCAAGGAGACGGCGCTCAAGCTCGGCCCGGCCGGCCTGGTTCCGCTCCAGAAAAACTCGCAGGGTACGGTGCTTGCCCCCACCCCCCGCGAATTCGAGATCGACTATCTCGAGCCCGTGCGAAGCCGCCACACGCTCGGCAAGGGCGCGTATCTGTTCGTTCATCAAAGCCATTTCAATCTTTCCGCTTCGGCGCGATGCGCCAGCGAGAGACGCCGGCACAATGAAAAAGTGGGCTTTCGCCCACTGCCCTCTGTCCGCCCCTGCCAACCTGCCAGGCAAACCTCGGGAACCCTCGACAAACTAGAGCATACCCCAGGGAGGACTTCCAAAGCAACCAAGCAGGCTCTTCGGCGGTCTCATCTCGACGCCGCGCCCGGGGGCCACGGGCCCCCGCCGCCGGAAATCACCCGAACCCGCGGGATCGG
>CAXTSA010000156.1:0-5153 GCA_964246755.1 uncultured Acidobacteriaceae bacterium | reverse complement strand
CGCCGCCGCGCGCGGTGGACTGGGCCGCGCGCGGCGTCAAATCTCAGGCCGCGGAGTTACTGCCGCCCTTAAATATCTCAGCAAGCGCGTGGATCGACTCCGCCGAGCGGCGCAGAGAAAAGCGCTGTTGGAACGCCTCTTCGGCGGAGGCTGCCATGGCAGCGCGCTCGGCGGGGGACAACTCAAGCCAGCGGCGCAGCAGATTCCGCGTCCCCTCCAGCGTGTCCGGCTCCACCAGTCCGACCTTGCTCTCAAGAATCTCCCGCCAGATGTTGACCTGGTCCGAGATCAGCACGGGCGTACCGCAGGCCAGCGCCTCGGCGACCACGATACCGAAGTTTTCCTGGTGCGAGGGCAGCACGAACGCCTCGGCCGCGCGAAATGCGCCATACTTGGCCGCCCCCTGCAGCATGCCCGGCCAGAACACCCGGCGGGAGATCCCGGCGCGCGCGGCCTGCGCCTGCAGCTTCGCCTGAAGACGCATCTGGTCCGGCCCCGCAATTACCAGGTCCACATCCGGATGCTCCGCCGCCACCTGCGCAAAAGCGTCCAGGAGCAGATCGCACCCCTTTTTCTCGTGAATGCGCGAGAGAAAAAGCAGGAACCGGCGACCGCTCACCTCGGGAACAGCGTTGCGAAACTCCTCGAGCTGCACCTGGGGATCGCCTTCGGGGCGATTGGTACCGTAGGGCACCACGACGCTGGTCCAGCCGTTAGGGCGAAAGCTGGCCAGGGCCAGTTCCCGCTCCAGCTCGCTGGTAAACAACACAGCCGAGGCTTTGCGTAGAATCTGGTATTGCAGCGGCCAGTACAGCAGCTTTTTCATGTGCTTGAGCGGGTACCGCTTCTTGAAGAACACATCGAGCGCTCCGTGGGTGAACACGGCATAAGGCACACGCGCATTGGTCGCGGCCAGCCACGCGGCCACTGCCGGGAACAGCCATACATTGTTGATGACAATCAGGTCGAAGCGCTGCGCGTTTGCCCGCAGCCAGCGCAGCATGGTGCGCGACAAACCGTACTTCGAGTGACCAGGGCCCAGCGCGTGCACCGGGAATTGGCACTGCTGCAGGTACGGTGCCGCAGGGTCGTCGAGCGTCGCGACTTCGAGCGTGTCGCCAATGGCCAGGTAATTTGCGGCGAGCTGCCGGAGCATTTCAGGCGGGCCGCCATCGGACGGCAGAAGACGCGCGATCACATGCAGCACATGCAGCGGCTTTGTCGCGCTATCGGCCAGCAACGGCCGCTCTCCGCGGGCGGCGAGACGCTCGACCAGCACTCTTTGCAGCGCCATCGGGTCAAGAGCACCGGGTTTCCCGCCAGCGGCCGGGCGCACAAGCGAGGCACGGAATCTATGCAAGCAAATACCTCACAGTCACACAGCGGCGATTGCGCATGGAAAACTGCAGTTACGTACAACAGACGGACGACCCCGGGGAAACGACGCCGGCAGGGGAGCAAAAAGACAGGATAAGCACACGATAGGAGCGCCGGGGGCGCCGCGCAAGAGAAAAGCCGGGCACACCCATTACCTTTGTGCATCACAGCCCGTTCCCAACACTTTTCATCTGTGCCCATTCACGGAAAGCGCGAGAGCAAATCAGCGGGCCTGGCTAGCTCAGGGAACCACTTCCGTTGCAGCCGCATAGGAAAGCTGATGGATGGCAAGCCAGGTGGCTGCGTAGGCTTGCAAAGCGTCGGAGGTGATCTGCCGCGAATCACGTAGCGCGTCAAGATAATCGATCAGCGCGATGCCGCCATGGTCGTAGGCGAACTGCGCGATCGACAGAACATCGGCAGCCTCGTCAAGATAATGCGCGCCGTAACGGTCTGACAGTTTTTTCGATTGCGTGTAGCCGATCCAGGCCTGGTCCACATCGGAGAGCACCTGGTTCTTCGCGGCGACAACCGTAAACCGGCTACCCTGCGCCGCGAACTCGCTGGTCTTCTTGTTGCCCTGGTTGCGGTCGAAGATGCGGACCGGAATGTTGAAATTGAACCCGAAAGTGTTGTAGATCGCGCTCCGCTCGTACTCACCTTCCAGCGTCGGGTCGATCGTGCCGTTCGCGTACGCCAGCTTTACGTTCGCGTCCGCCACCGCCACCCCGGACACCGCGGCCTGGTAATCGGGCCGCGCATCGAGCGCTTTCTGATCGAGCGCCGCCAGGTCGAGCTGGATCTCGGGCGCCACGATCTCGCCGATCACGTCGAAGTCCGGCCCGGGATTCTCGATGCCAACGAGTGTTTGCAACTGATCGCTCGCCTGGCGGAGGTTGATCACCGCCGCGGACTGGTCGCTCTCATACTGAGCCAACTGCAGGTCGAGCCGCTCATAGTCGAGCTTGCCGATGTCGCCGGCCTGGTATCGGTCGCGATTGATCGCTACCTCGCGGCGGAAATCGGCCAGGTTGGCATCGGAAAGCGTGAGCGCGGCCTTGGCCACCAGCATGTTTACGAACGCCTGCTTGACGGCCAGCTCCGAGCTGCGCCGCGGTCTGCTCGGTCGTCGCGCGGGCGCCGTCCAGCCGCCAGCGCCGCTTCTGCCCGCGCTCAAACAGCCGCGCCACCTGCGCGCTGTAGGTGTAGGGGCTGGCCGGGTTGTTCTGGCTGAGCGTCACCTCCTGCCCGGCGATCCCGAAGGTGGGGTTCACGCGTACCCCGGCCTGGATCTCCTGCGCGCGCGTGGCTTGGAGGTTCTGTCGAGCGGCCAGCAGGGCGGGGTTGCCGTTGCGCGCCAGCGTGAGCACCTGGGCCAGGGTGAGCGCGCCGGGTCGCGCAGGCGGATTCTTGCGGGGGTCGGGCGGAGCCGGCGGCGGCGGAGCGATCTGGTTCAGACCGGCAGCATCGGGACCGACCTGGCTCGACGGCATCGCACCGGGCGCGCTCGGCAGCGCAGTGCCGCTATTCTGCGGCGTGGCGCCATTCTCCGGCGAGGGGGCCGCGCTCTGCGCGAGTGCAGGCGCCGCAAGCAGGACCGCAGACGCCAGCAAACATACAGCAGAGACACCGCGGCGCGCCATCAGACCTCCATCTCCGGCCGCTTTGCGGGCAGCCTGTCGCTCTCGCGCGCTATCCACACATACAAAGTGGGCAGCAGGAAAACACTCAACAACAGAGCGCCGATCAGCCCGCCAACAATGACGATCGCAAACGGCCGCTGCGAGTCCGACCCGATCCCGTGCGAGGTCGCCGCCGGCAGCAGTCCGAGGGTTGCGACCAGCATGGTCATCATAATGGGCCGTAGCCGCAGTACCGCGCCCTCGATCGCGGCCTCCATCACGGTATGCCCGTTCACGCGGAGCTGGTTGATGTACTCAAGCATGATCACGCCGGTCTGGACTGACACCCCGAACAGCGCCAGGAAACCAACCCCCGAAGAAACGCTGAAGTGCGTGCCGGTCAGCAGCAGCGCGAGCATGCCGCCGAACGGCGCCATCGCCACATTGCCCAGGATCAGCAGCGCCCACTTGAACGACCCGAACATGGTGTACAGGATGATGAGGATGACAAAGATCGTGATCGGCAGCACCAGCGCCAGACGTTTCGAAGCGCGCTTCTCGCTCTGGTACTCGCCCGCCCAGCTCAATTTGTAGCCCTGCGGCAGCTTTACCTCGCGGTCCACCTGCCGGATCGCCTCCTCCACCGTCGAACCCAGGTCGCGACCGCGCACGCTGTACTTGATGGCCACGTAACGCGAGCCGTCCTCGCGATAAATCTCCTCCGCGCCGTCCTGCACCTTGGCGTCGGTAAGCTGCGCGAGCGAGACCCGTTCGCCGGTGGTGGAGACGAGCAGGACCCGGTTGAGCGCGTCCGCGGTGTCGCGATACTGTGGCAGATAACGCATGGTCAGGTCGTAGCGGGCTTCGCCGCGCAGCACCTGCGTCACCGGTGTCGCGCCGATAGCTGTCTGGATCGCGTCCTGCACGTCAGACACGTTGATGCCGTAGCGCGCCGCCGCCTGGCGGTCCACTGTGTAGTTCAGGTTCGGCTGGCCGATCACGCGAAACAGGCCCAGGTCCGCGACGCCCCGCACATGGCTCATCGCGTCGATGACCTCCTGCCCTTTCGTCTCGAGCGTCTGGAGATCCTCGCCGTAAATCTTGACCGCGAGCTCCCCCTTGACGCCGCTCACCGCCTCCTCCACGTTGTCGGAGATGGGCTGAGAGAAGTTCCAGATCACGCCGGGCATTGCTTCCAGTTGCCGGTCCATCGCGCCAATCAACTCGTCCTTGTCCTGGTCGAAGACGGGACGCCACTCGTTCTTCGGCTTCAGGTCGACAAAGTATTCCGTGTTGAAGAAGCCGGTCGTGTCGGTGCCGTCATCGGGCCTGCCCAGCTGACTTACGACCTGCTTCACTTCAGGGAAACGCGCCAGCAGAATGCGCGCGCGATTCGAGATAGCCACGCCTTCCGACGGTCCGGTTGAGGGGGCGAGCGTTCCGCGAGCCCAGATGGAACCCTCGTCCAGATGGGGCAGAAACTCAGACCCGATGATGCCGCTCATACCCATAAAGAGTGTGCCGGCCAGCACACATCCGGCTATGCCGACGGTAACCCAGCGATGCCGGATCGCGGAGGTCGCCGTGCGCCGGTACAGCGCGATGACCCACACCAGCACGGGGTTTTCCCACTCGGTTGTGCCGCGCGGGAAAAGAACGCTCGACAATACGGGCGCGAGCAGCATCGAGAACATGAGCGCGCCCAGCAGGGCAAAGGCGACCGTCCAGGCCATCGGCCGGAACAGACGGCCCTCGACCGCCTGCAATGTAAAGATTGGCAGGTACGCGGTGATGATGATGCCGATCGCGTAGAAAACCGGCCGCTGCACCTCATGCGCGGCTTCGCGGATAAGGTCGATCGGGCGCTTTTTCCCGTCGCGGTTGTGCCCCAGATGGCGCACGATGTTCTCGACCATGACGACCGCGCCATCAACGACCATGCCGAAATCGAGCGCGCCGAGCGACAGCAGGTTCGCCGGAATGTGCGCGAGGTCGAGACAGATGGAGGCGAACAGCAGCGCGAACGGGATCGTAATGGAAACGATGAGCGCCCCGCGTACATTGCCCAGGAAGATAAACAGGATGACGACGACGAGGATAATGCCCTCGGTCAGGTTGTGCAGCACCGTGTGCGTGGTGAAGTGCAGCAGGTCC
>CAXTSA010000155.1:282-6960 GCA_964246755.1 uncultured Acidobacteriaceae bacterium | reverse complement strand
GGTCAATGCGCGCTCCTATCGCCAGTGGGCTACGGGAGTGAGCACCCGCACCAGCTACAAAGCTCCGCTCTCGCCCGAGTGGACCCGCAAGCTAGACCATATTTTGCTCGGCCGCGTGACCGGGCCCCTCGTTTTTCTCTTCGTGGTGATCGGCGTTTTTCAGGTCGTCTTCTCGGTCGGCCTGCCGTTTAGCGACTGGTCGCAGAACCTGCTCCCGCCTGGCTCGATTCCCTGCTGATCGACGGCATCTGGAAGGGCGTCGCGGCGGTACTGATCTTCCTGCCGCAAATTTTGCTGCTGTTCCTGTTCATCGGCATTCTCGAGGACACCGGCTACCTGGCCCGCGCCGCGCTGATCGCCGACCGCGTGATGCGGGTAATCGGACTCAACGGTAAGGCGTTCATTCCTCTGCTCTCGGCCTATGCCTGCGCGGTGCCGGCCATCATGGCCACGCGCACCATCGAGAACAAACGCGCACGGTTCGCGCCGCCCGGCTGCCGATTTATCTGCTCATGATCGCGGCCTTTGTTCCGGACAAGAAGATTCTCGGCTCGTTTTTCGGCTTGCAGGCCGCCGTGATGCTCGGCCTGTACGTGCTTGGCTTCCTGGCGGCACTGATTACGGCGCGCCTGCTCAAGTCGTCGATCCTCAAGGCTTCGTCCGCGCCCTTCATCCTGGAACTGCCGCAGTATCGCCTTCCGACGCTGCACTCACTCAGTCTGCGCCTGCTTGACCGCGGCAAGGTATTTCTCAAGCAGGCCGGCACCATCATCCTCGCGGTTACGGTCGTGCTCTGGGTGCTCAGCCATATCCCCGTCCACGCCGGCGCCTTCCCAGCGCTCGCGCACTCGGTGGTCGGCACGGTCGGCCAGTGGATCGAGCCGGTCATCCGGCCACTCGGCTTCAACTGGAAGATCGGCATCGGCCTGCTCTCTTCGATCATCGCGCGCGAGGTGATTGTCGGCACCTTGGGCACACTCTACGGATCGGACCCCGCGACCCAGCAGCTCGGCCTGCAGCAGGCACTCCGGCACGATCTGACGCTGGGCGGCGCGATGGCTCTGGTCGTCTTCTTCGCGTTCGCGATGCAGTGCGCTTCGACCCTCGCGGTGGTCCGGCGCGAGACCAACAGCTGGCGGTGGCCGGCACTCCAGTTCGCGTACATGACGTTGCTGGCCTACGCGGCAGCTTTTGCCACCAACGTGCTGGTCTCCCGTTTCTTCTAGTTGCAACAGGCTTGCGATACCATGGGTGAGACGGCAACCCGGCCGCGCTTGCGGCAGCGCAAGTGACCACGTAGCAACCTACACAATTTCCGTACTGAGACCCGCGCGATTGTGCGCCTGGGGTCTTGGTTCATAGACGAGAGTTTCCGATGATTTCTGTCAGCAATGTAAGCATGCGCTACGGCGCAAAAGTTCTGTTTGAGGACGTCTCGACGCAGTTCATCCCCGGCCGCCGGTACGGTCTCACGGGCCCCAACGGCGCCGGCAAGTCGACCTTCATGAAAGTTCTGACCGGCGAGATCGACGCGCAGAAGGGTACAGTCGTGCGCCCGCGCAAGTTCGGCGTTCTCCGTCAGGACCAGTACGCATTCGACGCTTTCCGTGTCATCGACACGGTCATCATGGGCAACAAGCCCCTGTGGACGGCTCTTGAAGAGCGCGACCGGATCTACGACAAGGCCGAGCTGACCGACGAAGACGGCATGCGCCTGGGCGAGCTGGAAGGCATCGTCGGCGAGGAAGACGGCTACACCGCCGAAAGCGACGCGGCAGTGCTGCTGCAAGGTCTCGACATCCCGGACGAGATCCACGAGCGCAAGATGGGCGAGCTGCAAGGCGGAGAAAAGGTGCGCGTGCTGCTGGCGCAGGCCCTGTTCGGCAACCCGCAGGCGCTGCTGCTCGACGAGCCGACCAACTACCTCGATCTCGAATCGATCCAGTGGTTGCAGGAGTTCCTGCTCAAGTTCGAAGGCACCCTGATCACCATCTCGCACGATCGCCACTTTCTGAACGCGATCTGCACCCACATCGCTGACATTGACTACCAGACGATCATCACCTACACCGGCGGCTACGATGACATGGTCGCCGCGAAAACGCAGGTGCGCTCGCAGCTGGAAAGCCAGAACGAGCAGCGCGAGAAAAAAATCGCCCAGCTGAATGAGTTCATCGCGCGGTTCGCCGCCGGTACCCGGTCCAGCCAGGTTACGAGCCGTAAAAAGGAAGTCGAGCGCCTGCAAACCAGCGAGCTCGCGCGGTCCAACATCCAGCGCCCGTTTATTCGCTTCGAACAGAATCGGCCCTCAGGCAAGCAGACGATTGAGATTGAAGGCGTCCGCAAGAGCTACGACGGCGAGCAGGCTGTCCAGAGCTTTTCCGCGACCGTGATGCGCGGTGAAAAGGTCTGCCTGATGGGTCGCAACGGCCAGGGTAAGACTACGCTGCTCAAATCGCTGCTCGCCGGCCTTCCGGAGTTGGAGCGCGACTTCACGATCGACGGCGGCGTGGTGAAATGGGGACATGAAGCGCAGATCGGCTACTTCCCCCAGGACCACACCGGCGCGATCGAGCACGGAACGACTGTCTTTGAATGGCTGTACCAGTGGGACACGAAAAAGACCAAGGAAGAGATCCGCGGATTGCTGGGGCAGATGCTCTTTTCCGGCGACGAAGGCCTGAAGAAAACCAGCGCTCTCTCCGGTGGCGAAGCCGCGCGCCTACTTTTCTGCAAGCTCATGCTGCTCAAGCCCAACGTGCTGATACTCGATGAGCCGACCAACCATCTGGATCTCGAAGCGATCAACGCGCTCGACACATCGCTGCAACGCTACGAGGGAACGGTGCTACTGGTCACACATGACCGCGACCTGATCGACGATGTCGCAACCCGTATCTGGCGCTTTGAGCATGGCCGCATTGACGACCACAAGGGCCCGTACTCGGAGATCGCGGAAGCGGAAAGCGTCGCAGCCGGGCGCTAGTAGCTTTTGGGCACGCGAGGGAGAGCTACCCTCCCTCGAAAAGCGAGGCTACTGCACAGGCAGCTTTGCCCGATAACCATCGCGCGCGATAACGTCGTACTTCAGCGGCTTGTGTTTTTCATCCTGCATGCGCAGCGGATTGCCTTCGTTGTCGACTAACTGCACTTGTATCTTGCGATAGGTTCCGTCCTGCTTGGTATTTTCCGGCCGGTAAGTCAGCACGTACTGGTTGCGAATCGAGTTATTGATCTCGTGGAAGATATCCGGCATCTCGCCTTCGAAGCGCGGAAAGAACGCCTCGCCTCCGGTCATGCGCGCGAAGCTTGAAAGCTGATTATCCGCCTGCAGGTAATCGATCTCGCGCGGGCCGCTTAGGGCGCCTCGCCCTTCGGCCATAATACGCGCGAACTGACCCGTCCCGATCGCGAAAATCGTGACATTCGGGGTCGCTTTAATCTTCTGCAGCACCTTGTCGAGGGTTATCTTCGAGAACGTATCGCGACCCGAGGAGACCAGCACCAGATACTTGCGGCCGTCGATCCGGCTTAGGCGGTCGAGCGTTTCATACACTGCGTCGAATAGATTGGTCTCGCGCCAGGTCGGGATTACGAGTGAGTTAAGCGCCTGCGCTACGAGCCGCTTGTCCTGGGTAAAGTCCGTCAGTATCTCCGTGTGCATGTCATAGGTCATCACAGCGACGTAATCGTCGGGCTTGAGCTGCTGGGCGAAGGCATACGCCGCATTGCGCATGTCGTAGACGAAATAGTAGTTCGTCGCCGCGAACTCGGTCAGCAGCACGGCCGTAATCGGCGCCTGGATGCGAGCGAAGGAGGTAATGGACTGAGGCTTGCCGTCCTCCAGAACCCGAAAATTCGCCTGCTGCAGATTCGGCACGAACTGGTGCGTTTTTTCAAGGATGACGCCCACATCGACGTTCACCACCGGGACATCGACTCGCAAAGAGTAGTTCGAGAGCTCCGGCGGGTTCTTGATCACCGGTTCAGCCGCGGGCGGCGGCGGCGGCGCGGGCTGCTCCTTCTTTTTCGGGATAGCGATGGCACCGTTGTCACCGCCTGGGCCGCCCTGGTCCGGCTGTGCCTGCTGGTCGCCTCCCTGCGGTTGCGGCGGGGGGGTGCCGGGCTGCTGGGCATAGCTTTGCGCGCAGGCTATTCCAAGGCCGACATAAAGAAGCGCACGGCAGGCAAGCAGCGGTCTGATTCTCCACGTCACGTCAAAAAACTCCATTGAGGGTCAAAGCTCCGCCAATCACTCGTACTTTATTCTCCGGCGCCTGAGCCGTTTGCCGCAAGCCGCGGGCCCGCGGCAAGCTACTCTGTAGACGTGTTTATCCCCAAAAAGGCTCCCCTGCTCGCCTCGGTCCTGTTTCACGGCCTCACCGCTCTCTCGCAAGCGCCCGCGACGCCGCCACCCTCGAGCACCGGCACATTTCCACTCGCCGGCGTGCATGCAGGACTGCACGGCACGGCCTATACGGTCTTTCAGGGGTCTACACCCGAAGCGTTCGGAGTGGACATCCTCGGCGTCCTGCGGAATGCGCAGGGGCCGGGGGAAGACCTGATCCTCGCGCGGCTCACCGGCGCCAAGGTCGAGTACACCGGCGTGGTCGCCGGCATGAGCGGCAGCCCGGTGTACATCGACGGCAAACTCGTCGGCGCGCTCGCCTTCCGCATCGGCGAGTTCGCGAAAGAGCCTATCGCCGGCATCACGCCGATCGCCCAGATGCTCGCCACGTTGGTCGCGGTGCGCGACCTGGACGGGAGCAGCCTTGGCTCCGCGCCTGCCGCGATCTCCCAGGCCGGAGACCAAACCGGAAGCCGGATCGAGCCCATCGATACCCCGCTGGTCTTCTCCGGTTTCTCGCCGTCCTCGCTCGCGCTATGGCGGGAGCATGCGCCCCGCTTTGGCGCGGGCATGGAGCCGCAGGCCGGCCTCGGCGGAAGCGGAGCGCAGACCACGGCCGGTCCCGCGAAGTCGCAGGACTCCGCGCCGGCACTCGAGCCCGGCTCCGCGGTAAGCGCGCTGCTGGTCGCGGGCGACATGGAGATCGCGGCGACCTGCACGGTGACTTACCTCGACTCGGGCCACCTGTTGGCCTGCGGTCATCCGCTCACCCAGTTCGGCGCTGTGAGCCTGCCGATGACCAAGGCGGACGTCGTCACCACGCTGGCCTCGCCGGCCGGCTCATTCAAAATCGTGAACACGGGCGCGATTGCCGGCGCGTTCACCCAGGATCGCCAGACGGCCATCGGCGGCATGATCGGGGCGACCGCGCACATGATCCCGGTCGAGATTGGCATCCACGGTGCGAAGAAACCCGGCACGAACAATTCCGGCGCTTCGGCCTCGCGCAGCATTCACCTGCGGGTGCTTGACCAGGCGCAGCTTACGCCCACCGCGCTTCTGGTCTCGCTCTTCCAGGCCTTGCAGGAGACCCCCCGCTATGCCGAGGAGGACAGCTACCACGTGCATGCCACCGTGCGCCTGGCCGGGTATCCGGCGGTCGAGATCAACACGCTGGCCGCACCCGGGGGGCTTGGGGCCGCTACGCTCGCGGCCGCGCTGAACGTGGGCTTACGCTTCAACGCACTCTACAGCAGCAGCGACCGGCAGACCACGGTAGACAGCGTGAGCATCGATGTAGACGTCCTGGAAGGCCGCCGCGCCGCCACGCTCAACCGCGTGGCCGTTGAGCAGTCCGTGGTGCATGCCGGGGACCACATCACCTTGGCCGTCAACGTTGCGCCGTACCGGGGTGCGCCGCAGACGCTGCGCATCCCTGTGACGCTGCCCGTTTCCCTGCCGCCCGGCGATGTGCGCCTGCTGGTCAGCGATGGCGCTACGCTCGACCGGCTGCTTACTGCCGGTCGCACGGGCAGTACGCCGTTGAGCGGCACCGTGGCCCAGTTGAACGCGATGCATGCCGATGACCAGCTCTACGTTTCCCTGCTGGCGCCGGAGGCGGAGCTTGACGTCGACGGGCGTGTGCTCGGCTCCCTGCCGCTGTCGGTGGCAAACCTGCTGCTGCCCTCGCACGAGCGCGACAAAGCGTCGCTGCACAGCGAATCGGCCCAGACGCTGGCAAGCGTGCCGCTCGAGGCCAGCTTTACCGGCGAGCAGATTTTGTCACTCCGGGTAGAATAAGCAACGCCCGGATACGGGGGCCGAGAACGCGAGAGTCGCAACCATGATCCAGGGATTTGCCGTACATGCTGCCGGTGCCGAACTCCATACCTTCAAGTACGACCCGGGAGAGCTGCGACCCGGAGACGTCGAGATCGCGGTCTCGCACTGCGGTGTGTGCCGCAGCGACGTCAACCTGATCGATAACGATTGGGGCATCAGCAAGTACCCGTTCGTCCCTGGGCACGAGATCGTAGGCACGGTGGCGGCGGTCGGTGAGCAGGTCGAGCACTTGAAAGTCGGCGATCGCGTAGGCGTAGGCTGGCAGGCCGACAGCTGCGGCTACTGTGAGTGGTGCCGCCGGGGAGAAGAGAACCTCTGCGCGCTGGCTGTGCCGACCTGCGTGGGCCGCAACGGCGGCTACGCCGACAAGATCCGGGTGGACGCGCGTTTTGCCGTCGCGATCCCTGCCGCAATGGACTCGGGAGCAACGGCACCGCTGCTGTGCGCCGGCATTACCGTCTACTCGCCCATGCGCCTGCACGGGGTCA
>CAXTSA010000155.1:0-272 GCA_964246755.1 uncultured Acidobacteriaceae bacterium | reverse complement strand
GCGCGGCTTCGCGCGTGGGGATTGTCGGAATCGGCGGCCTGGGCCACATCGCGCTCCAGTTCGCTCGCGCCTTCGGAGCCGAGGTCACGGCATTTTCGTCCTCCGCGAATAAGCAAGAGGAGGCCAGCAACCTGGGCGCCCATCACTTCATCAACACGCGCGAAACCAAATCGGTGAAGGCAGTCGCCGGCCGGTTCGATTTCATCCTGTCGACGGTAAATGCCGATGGGGAATGGAGCGCCTATGTAAACGCGCTGCGCCCGCACGGTTCG
>CAXTSA010000154.1:0-6962 GCA_964246755.1 uncultured Acidobacteriaceae bacterium | reverse complement strand
GTGCCCCTGCGGCGCTACTTTGAAAAGCCCGAAGACCAGCTCTCCGTCCTCGTCGAGCACGAGCCGGTCTGCCTCTACCTCGAGGTCACCAACCGCTGCAACCTGCTGTGCACCACCTGCCCCCGCACCTACGAGCAGCTGGAGCCGGAAGCCGACATGAGCTGGGAGCTCTTCACCCGCATCGTCGACCAGTCGCCGAACATCAAGCGGGTCGTGCTGCACGGCGTCGGCGAGCCCATGCTCGTCAAAAACCTCCCCGACATGGTCGCCTACCTCAAGCAGCGCGGCGTCTACGTCCTGTTCAACACGAACGGCACGTTGCTGACTGAGCGCAACGGCCAGGCGCTGATCGATGCCGGCCTCGACGAGCTGAGGGTCTCGCTCGACGCGGCCGACGCGAGCGTCTTCCAGATGGTGCGCGGCAAAGATATGTTCGACCGCATCGTCACGAACGTCCGCCGCTTCCGCCGCATGCAGGTGGAGCAGGCGCAGGAGCTGCCCCGCGTCTCGCTCTGGCTCACAGGCCTGCGCGAAACGCTCGACCAGCTCGAAGCTTTTGTGCGCATCGCCGACGAGGTCAACGTGCGCGAGGTCTACCTCCAGCGGCTGGTCTTCTTCTCCGACGGCGCCCAGGGCCTGGCCCGGCCCGAAAGCGCGCTGTTTGAGAAAACCACGCAGGAGGAGGAAGCAGTGATCGCGCGCGCGGGGGACTTGGCCGCCTCGCTCGGCATCTCCTTCAGCGCCTCCGGCGCGACCGAGCCTGAAACCAGCATCAAGAAAAGCAAGGACGATAACCCCTGGACCCTGTGTCGCCGCCCCTGGTCGCTCATGTACTTCACCGCGACCGGCCGCGCCATTCCCTGCTGCATCGCGCCGTTCTCCATGCACGGCTACGGCTCCTTCACGCTCGGCGAAGCCACCCAGCAAACCCTGCGCGAGATCTGGAATGGCCCCGCCTACCAGCATTTCCGCGAGCAGTTGCTGAGCGACCAGCCGCCGCGCGCCTGCCAGAACTGCGGCCTGCGATGGAGCCTCTAATCCCGCGCATCAGCATCGTCATCCCCGCATTGAACGAGGAAGCAACCATCGCCGGAGTGGTCGAGGAGATCTTCGCCGCCGTGCCGCGCGACCTTCTGCGTGAGTGCATCGTCACGGACAATGGCAGCACGGACGCGACCGCTGAACGGGCCCGCGCCGCCGGCGCCGTCGTCATCCACGAGCCTCGCCGCGGCTACGGGCAGGCCTGTGCCACCGGCGCCGAACACGCCGCCCCCGGGTCCGACGTGCTGGTCTTCCTCGACGGCGACGGAAGCGACGTCCCGGCGGAGATCCCGCTCCTCACCGGCCCCGTTCTCGCCGGAGGGTACGACTTCGTCATCGCCTCGCGTATACGCGGCCGCCGCGAGCCCGGCAGCCTGCTCGCCTCGCAGGTTTTTGCCGGTTGGCTCGCCGGCACCGCCATGCGCCTGCTTTACGGCGTCCGCTACTCCGACATGGGCCCTATGCGCGCTATCTCCCGCTCGGCTCTCCAAAGTCTCGGCATGACCGAGATGACCTACGGCTGGAACCTCGAAATGCAGATGAAAGCCGCGCGCGGGAGTCTGCGCATCCTCGAGCTGCCCACCACCTGCCGCTGTCGCCGCGGCGGCGTCTCCAAGGTCGCCGGTTCACTCTCGGGCTCCGTCAAAGCCGCGTACAAAATCCTGCTCGTCCTCGTCCGCATCGGAGCACAAGGCCGCGCCCGGCAGCCGCGCCAAACTTCCTGACGACCGGAAACCTGTCTAGGCAGCATAGGATCTAGGCAGCATAGGATCGGCACTGTCAGGCAACTTACCGCGACACTTGCATCCAATACGTTGTTCGCTACGAACCGAAGGAGAGCGTATGAACGGAACCCTAGCCGGAAATGGAAGCATTTACCCCGCAGCGAGCAATCGCTGGTCGAACACTGTAGGCATTCTGCTGATCGTCGCCGGCCTCCTCGCGATCTTTCTCCCCCTCGTCGCCGGAGTCGCAATCACCGCAGTCATCGGCTGGCTTCTGCTGCTCGCCGGCGGTGCCCACCTCCTTTACGCCTGGTCTTCGCGGGGAGCAGGCGCGGTCATCTGGCAGCTCATCATCGGCGTCGTCTATATCTTCGTCGCGTTCTATCTGATCCTTCACCCCGCGCGAGGGCTGCTGACGCTCACCCTCCTCCTGGCCGCCTACTTTGTCGTCGAGGGTGTTATCGAACTGATCACCTACGCCCGCCTGCGCGCCTCGCATCGAGCCAATTGGTTCCTGTGGGACGGCCTGATTACCCTGCTGCTCGGGATCTTTATATGGAGCGGGTGGCCGTTCTCCTCCGTGTGGGCTCTCGGTACGCTCGTCGGCATCAGCCTCATCAGCAGCGGCATCGCGCGCATGACCTTTCGCGCCGGGCGCCCCGCGCTCAGCATGGCCTGAGGGAGCCTTTTCAGGGGAGCGCAAGCGAGCGTATCGTTGTGACATCGAGCGCTTCCCACGGAGGGTTTCCATGCAGCGGAGAGAGTTTCTACGCCGGGCCGCCACAAGTATTGGCGCTGCCATCGTCACAAGCCAGGTCGGCGAAGTCCCATCCTTCGCGCAACAGGCCTTGCCCAGCAAGTTCGCCGCCCATGACGAGGTAGTGCTAGGCCACACCGGCATCCGCACCAGCCGCCTTGCCATGGGCACCGGCACCATTGGCGGCGGCGGCGCCTCCAACCAGACCCGCATCGGCGACGACCGCGCGACCCGGCTGCTGATTGATGGCTACCACCGAAACGGCCTTCGCTTCTACGACACGGCCGACTCCTACGGCAGCCATCCCTACGTGGCCGCCGCGCTCAAGCAGGTGCCGCGCGACAAAGTCACCGTGCTCACCAAGACCGATACCCGCGATCCCGCAGGCGTCCGTGCCGACCTCGACCGCTTCCGCCGCGAGCTCGGCGTTGACATGATCGACATCGTGCTCATCCACTGCGTCACCGAGGACGACTGGACCACCCGCTACCGGGGCGCCATGGACGTTCTGTCCGAAGCCAAACAGAAAGGCGTCATCCGCGCCCACGGCGTCTCCTGTCATAGCATCGGCGCCCTTCGAGCTGCCGCCGCCTCTCCTTGGGTCGAGGTTGACCTGGTCCGCCTTAACCCGGTGCAGGCGCACATGGACGCCACCCCTGACACCGTGCTCGGGGTCATCCACCAGATGCGCGCCTCCGGCAAAGGAATCGTGGGCATGAAAATCCTCGGCCAGGGTGCCATGCGCGACCGGCCCAGTGAAGCGCTCCGCTACGCCCTCGGGACCGGCGCACTCGATGCCTTCACCATCGGCGCCGAAAACGGGAACGAGCAGAACGACCTGGTGCACCGCATCGCCGCTGCGTAAGCCTTTGTCACAAGTTCGCGGGTGCCCCACTTCTCGATTTTGAGGTGTGGGTGCCTCCGTAACCCAATTTGCGCAACGCGGAACCGAGCAGCTATGGTGCTTTCAGCCTGGCCTCAACTGCTTCGCCAGCGAGGGGGAACTGCTGCCGAAGCCCATCACAAGCGATCCCGCCCTGCCGACGCAGTTGAGCTTCCTCGACCGCATCGGCATTCCGCCCGTTCTTTTCTGGAGTTTCGTCGGCGTGCTGTTATTCATGCTCTACGGCGCTACCCTCGCGGCCAACGTTCCACTCTCCGCGCTCATGCCCTCGCTCCGCCCGACCACAAAGGCGAAGCTCTCTCGTTGCTCAATCTCGGCGCCGGCGCCAGCATGTGGGTGGGCCCGGCTATTGTCGGCCTGCTGCTCGAACCCATCTGCGTCGCCGGCGTCATGTCGGTCTTCGCCGGGCTCTACCTGCTGAGCGGCCTGCTTGCACTCACGCTTACCCTGCTCCCTTCCTCAGACGGGGCCCGGGTCGAGGCCTAGCGATGGCCTGGCTCGCGATCGACGCCGGCACCTCCGTCATCAAAGCGGTCCTCTTCGCCGACGATGGCCGCGAGCTCGCCGTCGCGCGCGCGAAGACCGCCGTGCTCCAAGTGCAGCCCGGCTGGTCCGAGCAGAACATGGACGATGTCTGGGCGGCCGTCGTCTCCACCGTACGCCAGGTCCACTCCGGCGGCGATCCTGCAAAAAGAGACCCGATCCGCGGCATCGTCTCGACTGCGCAAGGCGACGGCTGCTGGCTGGTCGACGAGCACGGCCGCCCCACCGGCAACGCCATCCTCTGGAACGACGGCCGCGCCGCCGGCATCGTCGAGCACTGGCGCGAGCGCGGCATCATCGACCGGGCTTTTCCCATCAGCGGCTCCGTCGCTTATCCCGGACTGCCCAACGCCATCCTCCCCTGGCTCGCCGCGCACGAACCCCAGCGCCTCCAACGAGCCCGCTGGGCGCTCACCGCCAATGGCTGGCTCTTCGCCCGGATGACAGGCTGCTACGCCGCCGATCTCTCCGATGCGTCCAACCCCTTCAGCGACGTGAGCGCCGGCGCCTACTCGCCCGACGCGATCGCGCTCTACGGCGCCCAGGCGTACGCCGCGCTGCTGCCGCCCGTCCTGTCCGGCAGAAACTGCACCGGAGCCCTCAGCGAAACAGCCGCCGCCGAGCTCGGCCTGTCCGCCGGCCTGCCCGTCGCGATGGCCCCCTACGACATCGTCGCGACCGCCTACGGCGCGGGCGCAGCGCTGCCCGGCCAGGCCTGCGTCATTCTCGGCACCACCATCTGCGCTGAAGTCCTCACCGCCTCGCTCGAACTCCCAGCCATCCCCAGCGGCACCACAATCGCGCTGGGCAGTCTGGGCGAGCAGGAGAGCAAGCCCAGCCCCCACGCCACGCCCAAACTCTTTCTGCGCGCCATGCCCACCCTCACCGGCTGCGAAGCGCTCGAGTGGGCCGCCCGCATGCTCGGGGTCCACGGCATCCCCGCCCTTGACCAGCTCGCCGCAAGCGAACCGGCACTTCCGTCTGCGAGCCCATCCAGCCAGCCTTTTTTCCTGCCCTACCTTTCTCCGGCCGGCGAGCGCTCCCCATTCCTCGCGCCCGCGGCCCGCGGCAGCTTTCACGGCCTCGCCCTCTCCACCACCCGCGCCGCCATCGCGCGTTCCGTCTACGAAGGCCTGTGTTTCGTCATCCGCGAATGCCTCGAAGCAGCGGCTCCGGGCGCCCTGAGAGACGTCCGGGTGTGCGGCGGCGGCGCGCGCAGCGATCTGTGGTGCGGCATGATCGCCGACGTCCTCGGTGTGCCTGTCGTTCGCGCCGAGGGCAGCGAACACGGCGCGCGCGGCGCTCATCTGTTCGCCCTGGCCGTCACCGGCGAGATCGCAAGCATTGCCGAGGGCGTTGGGAACCATGTTGCCGACGCGAAAACCTTTGCTCCCCACGGGGAGGCATCCCATCTCTACAACCGGCGATTCAACGTCTTCAAAGCCTTGCGCGAGCACGCGCGCGAGCAGTGGAACCTCATGGCATCTCTCGGATGAACGCGCCCGTGTATCTCGGCATCGACCTCGGCACCCAGAGCGTCCGCGTGCTGGCCGTCGCCGAAGACGGCTCTGTCGCCGCCTCCGCGACAGAACCACTCGAGAGCACACGCGAAGGCGCCCGGCACGAGCAGCAGCCGGAGCACTGGTGGCGCGCCGTCGCCTTCTGCTGCCGCGCCGTCACGGCAGAGCTGGGGGGCCGCGCCGAAATCCAGGGCCTGGCCATCGACGCCACCTCCGGAACCATTCTGCTACTCGACCAGCAGCTCCGCGCCCTTACGCCCGGCCTGATGTATGACGACGGCCGCGCTCACGAGGAAGCCGCCCTCATCAATCAGGCCGGCGCCCCCCTGTGGAGCGAGCTGAGTTACCGCATGCAGCCGTCCTGGGCTTTGCCCAAGCTGCTTTGGCTCGCCCGCAACGGCGGCATTGGGCCGGGCGCGCGCCTCGCCCACCAGAATGACTACGTCAACGCCCGCCTGGCCGGGCATCTGCTCCCTTCCGACTCCAGCAACAGCCTGAAAACCGGCTACGACCTCATCCGCCGGCAGTGGCCCGAGACCATCCTCGAGCGGCTCGGGCTCGACTGCGCCCTCTTTCCCGCGGTCGTCCTCCCCGGACGGCGCATCGGCGAGGTCTGCGCCTCCTCCGCCGAGCAAACCGGCCTCCCCCCCGGCACCCCCATCTTCTCCGGCATGACCGACGGCTGCGCCGCGCAGATCGCCTCCGGCGCCACCGCCCCGGGGAGCTGGAACTCGGTCATCGGCACCACGCTGGTCATCAAAGGCGTCACGCGCGAGCTGCTGCACGACCCGCTCGGCGTCGTCTACTCGCACCGCTCCGCCGACGGCCTGTGGCTGCCCGGCGGCGCCTCCAGCACCGGCGCCGGCGCCATCGCGAAGGAGTTCGCCGCGGCCGACCTCCCTGCCTTGAACGAAGCAGCCTCCCGGCAGGGGCCAACGCCTTTGGTCGTCTACCCGCTCGCAGGCCAGGGCGAGCGCTATCCATTCTCCGCCCCCGCCGCGCACGGTTTCACGCTCGGCGCGGCTGCCTCTGCGACCGAACGCTACCGGGCCGTGCTTCAAGGCATCGCTTTTGTCGAGCGGCTGGCCTTCGACGCCCTGCGTCACATCGGCGCATCGACCGGCGGCAGCTTCACCGTCTCCGGCGGCGCGACCAAAAGCGAAGCCCTCAACCGGATCCGCGCCGACGTCCTCGACCGCGAGATCGCCATTCCGCGCGTGACCGAGGGTGCCTTCGGCATGGCCATGCTCGCCGCCGCCGCCGGCTCCTCCATGGCCGAGGTGTCCGGGCGCATGGTGCGGGTCGAGCGCACCATCGCACCCAACCGCGGCTTCAAACCCTATGCCGAGCAGTACTCCGCGCTCATCCGTGAGCTGGCCCGGCGCGAGTGGCTCCCCCAGGAACTCGCCGCCGCTGCCCTGCGCGGAGCCGGCGCGTGAGCCACCCCATGGCAGCCCCGCCCGGCCCCGCTC
>CAXTSA010000153.1:0-6967 GCA_964246755.1 uncultured Acidobacteriaceae bacterium | reverse complement strand
CAGGGTAAGCGACGGGTGGCCGGTAAAGTTGGTGATGGTGAGGGTTTCGTCGCGGAGCGAGGGCACGAGCAGCAGGTCGACGTCCGCGAAGATGCGGGCCATCTCCTCGGCGACGCGGCGGCGCAGGCGGTCGGCCTGCACGTAATCGACCGCGGAGAGGAAGCGCGCCTGGCGGAAGGAGTTGGGCCAGGCGTCGGGCCCCTGCATCTTGAGCTCGTCGGCTTTATGCGAAAGCGGCGGCCTCGGCGAACCGGATGGGCTGGAGCGAGCTGTAGGGCCAGTCGGGCAGCGTGACGGGGACGGGCTGCATGCCCAGCTTTGGCAGGATGGCAAACGCGGCGCGGTCCACCTCGGTCGCGGGCGGCTCGTGCAGCCACTTGGGGAAGTAGCCGACGCGCAGGCCCTGTACGCCCTGCGATGGATCGAAGCGGAGGGTGCTGGGGATGCTCGCGACGTCGCCGAGGTCGGGCCGGTGATGGCCCGGAGCAAGAGCATGGTGGCCTCAACGCCGCGGGCCATGGGGCCGAGTTTGTCGAGCGACCAGCAGAGTGTCATGGCGCCGGTGCGCGGGACGCGGCCGAAGGTGGGCCGCAGGCCGGTGACGCCGCAGCGCATACTGGGGCTCACGATGGAGCCTTCCGTCTCAGACCCGATGGCGAAGCCGACCAGCCCGGCGGCCACGGCGGCGCCCGGGCCGGCGCTCGAGCCGGAAGCGCCTTCCTCGAGCAGCCATGGGTTCATGGTCTGGCCGCCGAACCAGACATCATTGAGCGCGAGCGCGCCGAGCGAGAGTTTGGCGACCAGCACGGCGCCTGCGTCCTGGAGCCGCTGGGTGACAATTGCGTTTTTCCGCGGGATGCGGTCGCGAAATGGTTCGGCGCCGTAGGTGGTGCGGATGCCGGCGGTGTCGAGCAGGTCTTTCGCGCCCCAGGGGATTCCGTGGAGCGGGCCGCGATAGTGACCGGCGGCGATCTCGGCATCTGCTTTGCGAGCCGCATCGAGCGCGAGCTCGGGCGTGAGCGTGATGACGCAGTGGAGCTTCCCGTCGTACTGCCGGAGCCGCGCGAGGTAGATCTGCGTGAGTCGTTCGGAGGTGACCTGCCTGGTCTTGAGCCAGGCGCCAAGCTGCACGACGGCGGCGAAGGCTATGTCGGCATCGGCCTTCGGCAGAGGCTTCGCGGGCAGTGGAGACGGCGTGAATCGATCGCCTTGCGCCGCAGCGGTGAGCTGCTGGCCGGGCAGCACGGGATGCCACACGGTCGCGGGCGAGACAGACTCCCCCAGCGGCACGGTGCGCGGTCCTGTGCGCCGCTCGAGCAGCGGCGCCATGGCCTGGCGCCAGTTGCCGGCGGCTTCGGCTCGGTCCTTCGCCGTGAGTTCGACCTCCGCGAGCTTTTCAGCCTGGGCGAAGGTTTCAGGGGAGACTTCCGGCCCAACCGCGGGCGCGGTGCCGAAGGCGGGCGGTGCGCCGGGCGGCAGCTTGCCGGTCGTGCCGGTCGCTCCGGCCTGCGCGAGCAAACCCCGCCCTGCCGCGGCGCCCAGCATGCCGAGCGCGCCGGAGGCAAGAAGACGACGGCGCGTCGGTTGGGCTCCCTGCTCCTCTATCCGTTCGTGCTGCTCTGGGCTTTTCCCGGTCAAGTGTGCCTCTTTTTGCATCGGTAATTGGGCGAGTGTACAGCAGATACCCGCACTTGAAAGCAAGACGTGAGGCGACCGGGTTTGCCTAGGCAAATTCAATGCCGGCAGGACTGCTTTTCAGGCCAGTGCCAGCACGACTGCGCCGGCTGCGATCAGTATCCCGCCGATCAGCTTGGGGCCTGTGATCGCC
The DNA here is from genome assembly GCA_964246755.1 of uncultured Acidobacteriaceae bacterium. GTDB lineage: Bacteria > Acidobacteriota > Terriglobia > Terriglobales > Acidobacteriaceae > EB88. The sequence continues at coordinate 5,139 of CAXTSA010000153.1, read as the reverse complement.
TCGCCGAGGACCGGCCACGCGAGCAGGATCACCAGCACCACGCTGAGCTTGTCGACCGGCGCGACGCGCGACGCGGGCCCAAGCTGCAGTGCGCGGAAGTAGCACAGCCAGGAGAGCCCGGTGGCCAGGCCCGACAGCACCAGGAACAGCCACGTTCGCGGCGCAATAGCATGGGTGAGGCGGTGCGAGCCGAAAGCTAGGGCAATGGACCAGGCGAATACGACGACCACGCTGGTGCGGATCGCCGTGGCCAGGTTCGAGTCGACGCCGGCCACGCCCAGCTTCGCGAGCAGCGCGGTGGCCGCGGCAAACACGGCGGAGAGAAGAGACCACACGATCCAGCTTTGGGTTGCCAAGGGCTCTGTCCTTTCCCGGGCAGACGGGGGGATCGCATCGTGCAACAGGGGGAGCGCATCTGTTGAGGTGGGCCGGCAACTATGGCCGGCGCGCACTCTCTGTTTCTACAAGGACACTCGATGCCGCACGACGCTCTGTTTGAACCGTACCAGCTTGGCCCGCTCTCCCTGAAAAACCGCGTCGTGATGGCGCCGCTTACCCGCTCGCGTTCGAGCGAGGAGGGCGTGCCGCCGGCGTATGCGGCCAAGTACTATGCACAGCGTGCGAGCGCGGGCCTGATCGTCTCAGAGGCGACAAACATCTCCGCGCAGGCCCGCGGGTATGCCAAGACGCCCGGTATCTGGAGCGAGGCGCAGGTGGAGGCGTGGAAGCCGATCACCGAGGCCGTGCACGAGGCGGGCGGCGTGTTCTTTCTCCAGCTCTGGCACACGGGCCGCATCTCGCACCCCAGCCTGCAGCCCGGCGGAGCGCTGCCGGTCTCGCCCTCCTCCGTCAAAGCGGAAGGCCAGGCGTTTACGAATGAAGGCATGAAGGACTATGTCGCTCCACGCGCGCTTGAGGCAAGCGAGCTGCCGGAGATCCTTGAGGACTATCGCAGGGCCGCGGAGAACAGCAGGAAAGCGGGCTTTGACGGCGTCGAGATCCACGCGGCGAATAACTACTTCCTCGACCAATGGGTGCGCGACAGCACCAATCACCGCACCGACGAGTACGGCGGCTCGGTCGAAAACCGCTTGCGTTTTCCGCTTGCGGCGGCGCGCGCGGTCATCCATGGTTTCGGCGATGCGAACCGGGTCGGCATCCATCTGTCTCCGGGAACTCTGCAGCCCGGCGGGACGCCGCTCGACAGCGACCCGAATCACACCTACGGCTTGTATGTCGATGAACTCAAGAAGCTGGGTCTTGTGTATCTCCACACAGTGGAGGGCACGACGCAGATCACGCGAGACGATGCTGCCGTGGATTACGGAGAGCTGCGCCGGCGCTTCGGCCGCACGTACATCGATAACAACCTGTACTCGATGAAGCTGGCCGAGGAGCAGCTTGCCGCGGGCAAGGTGGACCTGGTCTCGTTCGGTCGCGCGTATCTGGCGAATCCGGACCTGGTGGAGCGCCTAAAGAGCGGCGCGCCGCTTGCGGACGCTCCAAAGGAATACTGGTACGGCGGCAACGAGCGCGGCTACACGGACTGGCCCGTTGCGACGAACACGCCGCAACTGCAAAACGTGTAGAGCACCTCGCTGTGCGCGGCAGCCTAGAAAAGCTGCTGCGCGCGCAATGCCAGCCCGTGCGCGACGGCGGTAAACGCTTCTCCGCGGCCGACGCGTTCGGGGGCGAAGCGGCTGGTGAAGAGGCGTTCCACGGCGGGAACGAACGAGGTTCCGCCGGTCAGGAAAACCCGATCCACCGCGGAGGCGGCAACGCCGGTTGTGGCGAGCAGTCCATCGACGGCTGTTGAGATCGCGCTCAGCTCATCCGCGATCCAGCCCTCGAACTGCCGGCGCGTGACGGGGATGCGCAGCCGCAGGCCGCCCTCGTCAAAGCGGAACTCCGCTTGCGCCGACTGCGAAAGCGAGTATTTGAGCCGCTGCACGGCGCCGTGGAGTTGAAAGCCGAGGTCTTCCTCGATAAGCGATTGCAGGGCTTCAATCTTTTCCGGTTCCAGCGCACGCACGCGTGCTCCCTTCAGGATCTCCGTCACATTGCGCGTCCGCAGGAACGACAGGTAGTGCCAGCGCTCGAGGTTGCGGTATATCCAGGCCGGTACTGCCGGCAGCAGCTTGCCGCCGGAGCGCTCGAGCGAGCCCGCGCCGAGCGCCGGGGAAACAAGGTGGCGCACCAGCTTCGCGTCGAAAGCGTCGCCCGCGAGCCCCACGCCGCTGGTGCCGAGCACCTGCTGCTGCGCTTCGAGCCCGGGCCCGACGCGCAGCAGGGAGAAGTCGCTGGTGCCGCCGCCGAAGTCGCCGATCAGCACCAGTTCTTCGTGGTCGAGCGTCGCCTGGTAAGCGAAAGCCGCGCCCACCGGTTCGTACTCGAAAAGCACCTCGGCAAAGCCGGCGCGACGGCATGCTTCCTGCAAGCGCGAGAGCGCGTACTCTGCATCCTCGGGCGTTTCCGCTCCTACGAACCGCACTGGCCGACCCACCACGGCGCGGTCGATTGGTGCTCCAAAGGACTGCTCGGCTCCGGTGCGCAGCTCGCGCAGGATGCGCGCCAACAAATCTTCAAGCGTGTAGCGACGCCCGAACACCTCAGTGCCCGTGAGCGTGCGCGACGGCAGATAGCTTTTAAGCGACTGCACGAGCCGCCGCTCGGAGTCTTCGGCCACAAGGTAATGCTCGATGGCGGAGGGGCCCGCATAACTGTGCACCTGTCTTTTCAGGTCGCGCTCGAACAGAAGCAGGGAGCGGAACGACGCGGTCTGACCCGCGCCCGCCGGGAACTGTGCCAGGGTCACTGGCCCGTCCGCTCCCATGACCGCGACGGAGCTATTGGTGGTGCCGAAGTCGAGGCCGACGGCGAGCGAGGAAGGGGAGCTGCGAGCCATCTGTCATTGTCGCAAACCGCGGCCGCAGAAGCGTTCAGCGCCCATCGCGCAGGCGCGTGGCCAGACGGTCCGGAAGGCCCGCGCGCACAATGCTTTCCTGCGCGGTGCGCAGGTCGTAGGGCACGCGGCAGAACTCGACGATGCGGCGCTCGGTATCGTACACGGCGAAGGCGGCGCGCCAGTTGCCGTCGCGCGGCTGCCCCACGGAGCCGGGGTTAAGCATGTAGCGCGCGCCGCTTGAGAGTTGCAGCTCCCAGGTCTCTGCATCGTCGCGCGTTTCGTAATCCGGCGTGAGGCGGTACCACTGTTCGCCATCGGTCGCGAAGCCGCCCTGCAGGTGGGTGTGACCGAAAAAGTTAACCGCGGGACCGGGGCCGGCGAGCGACTGCCAGGCCTCGCGCGCGCTCAGGATGTACTCGTCTTCATCGAGCAGCGAGCCATGCGCGCAGCGCGCGGCGCCTTCATCGGACGCGGGCTGCACCGGCCCTTGCGGCAGGTGGCGCAGCCAGGCGATGTGTTCGGCCGAGAGCACACACTGGGTCCACCGGGCGGCGCGTCCCGCCACCGGATTAAAGCCGTCCAGGTCGGTCAGTCCGCAGCAGGCGCGGTCATGGTTGCCGCGCACAAACGTGGCGCCCAGCCCGCGTACGCGCTCGATCACCTCATTCGGGTTGGCGCCGTAGCCGACAATGTCGCCGAGGTTCCATACCGCGTCGTGCGCGGGCGCGCCGTCGAGTACGGCGTGCAAGGCCTGCAGGTTCGCATGGATGTCAGAGAGCAGCAGAGCGCGCATGAGTCGTGTGTTTCTAGGCTACTCCAGCCGGCAGGGCATTCGAAGACCGGCCGCGTTTTCCGCGTCACTGGCTGCGTACCCAGTGGCCGGCTCCATGCTCGTGCAGAGCGCCTCCGCGCCAACGGACGTCCGCCCCACTCCCGTCGGACGCGAGCGTTGCCAGAGGTGTATCGAGGGGCGTCTCCATCGTCGGAATCGCGCGCAGCAGCGCCTGCGTGTAGGGGTGCTGCGGGTCGCGAAAAAGCGCCTGCACGGGCGCGACCTCAAGCAGCACTCCCCGGCGCATGACCGCCACGCGCTCGGTCACCTGCGACACCACCGCGAGGTCGTGCGAGATGAACAGCATGGCGAGGCCATACTCCCGACGCAGTTTCTTGAGCAGCTCGAGGATCTGCGCCTGCACCGTGACATCGAGCGCGGTGGTCGGCTCGTCGGCCACAAGCAGCCTTGGACGATTGATAATCGCCATCGCGATAAGAATGCGCTGGCGTTGGCCGCCGGAAAACTGGTGCGGGTAGTCGCGTGAGCGGCGGACGGGGTCGGGCAGCGCGACCGTTTCCATGGCGGCCAGCACCTGGTCGCGCACGGTGCGCTTGGCGAGACGTGGCTGATGCGCGACGAGGGCCTCGGCGATCTGCGCACCGACGGGCATGACCGGGTTGAGCGCGGTCATGGGCTCCTGGAAGATCATCGCGATCTCGCGGCCGCGCAGCCGCCGCATCGCTTCTGGTTTAAGCGTTAACAGCTCCTGCATGCCGGCCGAGGTGTGTTGCGAATGCGCGAACCGGATGCGACCTTCTACCTGCGCGGATGCCTCGTTCAGCAGGCGCAGGATGGCGAGCGCCGTCACGGACTTGCCGGAGCCTGACTCGCCGACGAGGCCCAGCGACTCGCCGGGCGCGATCGAAAACGAGAGCGCATCGACTGCGGGAGGCGCGGCAAGCTGCTGCGCTTTGCGGAACCGAATCGTAAGCTCGCTCACAGCGAGCAGGGCTGGGGAAGAGGAAGGCATGCCCGCTGATCTTACCAAGCTCGCCGGACGCCGCGATGGGCTGAATGACAGGCAAAGGCCCGCGCTCGCGACGCGAGCCTTCTCCGTTACTTCGAGCAGACCGCGATCACCTCAATTTCAACCAGCGCCCAGGGCGCGGCGAGCGCGGCTACCTGGAAAGCGCTGCGTGCGGGCTTGTTCGGCTGCTCGGCGGTACCGAAAAACTGCGTGTAGCTGGCCTGTAACCCGGCGAAGTCGAGCTTGCCGCCCTTCGCCGGGTCGCCCGCAAGAAAAACCGACATCTTGACAACGTCCTTCATGTCCAGGCCCTGCTCCTTGAGTAAGGCTTGTATCTTGTTGAGCGCCGAGAGGGCTTGCGCTTTCGTATCGCCGTATACCGCTTCCGTGCCTTTCGCCGGGTCGGCCGGGGTGATGGGCGAGGCCAACTGG
>CAXTSA010000152.1:0-6979 GCA_964246755.1 uncultured Acidobacteriaceae bacterium | reverse complement strand
ATGAGTACCGCAAGTACATCGAGAAGGATGCGGCGCTGGAGCGGCGTTTCCAGATGGTGTACGTGGGCGAGCCGAATGTCGAGGATACGGTCGCGATTTTGCGCGGGCTGAAGGAGCGCTACGAGTCGCACCACAAGGTGCGGATCAAGGACTCGGCGATTGTGGCGGCGGCGACGCTCTCGCACCGGTATATCTCAGATCGGTTTTTGCCGGACAAGGCGATCGACCTCGTCGATGAAGCGGCGGCTTCGCTGGCGATCCAGATCGGCTCGGTACCGGAGGAGATCGATGCGCTGGAGCGCTCGATGACTTCGCTCGAGATAGAGAAAGCAGCGCTACGGCGCGAGACCGACGCGAACTCGAAAGAGCGCATGCAGTTGGTCGAAAGCGAGCTCGCCGGGTTAAAGGAAAAGGCGACAGGCCTGCGCGCACGCTGGCAAACGGAGCGCGAAGCCATCACCCGGCTGAGCGAGGTGAAGCAGCGTGTGGAGGCGCTGCGGTTTGAAGTCGAGGAGCAGACGCGGCTGGGGCGGCTGGAGCGGGCGGCGCAGATTCGCTACGGCGAGCTGCCGCGGCTCGAAGCCGAGCTGCGCGAACTGAATGACCTGCAGGATGCGATGGAGCATGGCGCGCGCATGCTGAAGGAGGAGGTCGACGAGGAGGACATCGCGGCGATCGTGTCGAAGTGGACCGGGATCCCGGTATCGAAGATGCTGGAGGGCGAAGTAAAAAAGCTGGTAGCGATGGAGACGCGCCTGCGGGATCGCGTGATCGGGCAGGACGACGCGTTGGCGGCGGTCGCGAATGCGATTCGGCGGTCGAGGGCGGGGCTCAGCGATCCGAAGCGGCCGATTGGGAGCTTTCTGTTTCTGGGGCCGACCGGCGTGGGCAAGACGGAGACGGCGCGGGCGTTGGCGGAGTTTTTATTCGACGACGAGCAGTCCATGGTGCGCATCGATATGTCGGAGTACATGGAGCGGCACGCGGTGGCGAGGCTGATTGGGGCGCCTCCCGGGTATGTGGGCTTCGACGAGGGCGGGCAATTAACGGAAGCCGTGCGGCGCAGGCCCTATGCGGTGATCCTGTTCGACGAGATCGAGAAGGCGCACCCGGATGTTTTCAATGTGCTGCTGCAGGTACTCGACGATGGGCGGCTGACAGACTCGAAGGGGCGCACTGTTGACTTCAAGAATACGGTGCTCATCATGACCTCAAACCTGGGTGCGTCGCTGATGCAAGGCGAGGCGCTCGAGAGTGAGACCGGCTGGGAGATCGCGCGGGAAGAGGTGATGGAGGTGCTGAAACAGCACTTCCGGCCCGAGTTCCTGAACCGCGTGGATGACATCGTGATGTTCCGTCCGTTGGGCGAGGAGCAGTTGACGCACATCGTGGGGCTGCGGCTCGAGGACATGAAGCGGCTGCTGGCCGATCGCAAGATCACCCTTACGATGACCGAGGGCGCACGGCACCAGTTACTGCTAACCGGCTACGACCGCGCATACGGGGCGCGGCCGCTGAAACGGGCGCTGCAGAAGCTGGTGCAGGATCCGCTCGCGGTCAAGATCCTCGACGGCGAGGTACTGCATGGGGATCACGTGCTGGTCGATGCGGATCCGCTGAACAACCGGTTGCAGTTCACAGTGGAGGGGCGGCAGCCGGTACACGCGTAAGCTGGGCTCTTCATTGACGGGGGCAGAGCTATCTCTGCCCCTCTGCCTAAAACGAAAACACCGGCCCGAACTGCACACCCCAGCTTCCCCGGCTCACGAAATCCTTGTGCGAAAGAAATGAGAGATAGGGCTGCGTACCCCGGCCTGCATCTACCTGGCAGGCGGTGTTGTGGTTCAGGAAGTGCAAGTCATACGGGATGCCGACGCCTGAGGAATCGAGACACGCATTGCGGTAGCGCACGAGCGTTTCCTCGATGCCGGCGCGCAACGCAACATGCTGCGTGAACTTATAATCGCTTGCCAGCATGGTGTTCCATGCGAAGTGTGTGATGGTTCCAAGCTCCGGGGTAGGTGGGTTGGCCGGCGCCGGATTGCCGGCTGTGCTGAGCGGGATGCTGGTCTGGTAGGCATTGTGGAACTGCACGAACCCGGGCCGGATGGAGAGGTTCACCGCGTACAAAGGCCAATGCTTGCCGATGCGGATGCCGAAGTAGCCGGTCGTGAGACTGCCGCCCGCGCGGTCGCTCGCAAGCGGACTGCCGCCAGCTGAGTAGCTTACGTCACCATCGGCGTACAGGTATTTCCATAGCTGGGCAGAGGCCTGCAGCCCTGCGCCCTGCGTCATGCCGACGCAGTACTGGCAGGTGGATTTGGTAAGCGTGGTGGCGAAGCTGGCGGAGTGCGGCGCGATCTCCACCCGCTTCCAGTCAGGGTAGGCTTCCAGTTCGCCGTTGCCCTTCTCCCACGCGCGCAAAAAGTGCAGCGACGGCCCCTGGTCCAGGTTGTTGGTCTGGGGGTTGTCCCAGTCGCGATACCACGGGTTGCGCCCGCGCAGGAAGTTGGCAAAGGTGCGCGAGGGATTAAGCGAGCCGCGCACCACTCGAGCCACGTCGGCAGTCCGCCCGGTGTGCGCGATAATTCGCTCGCTGACCTCCTTGTCGAGCGCGTCCTCGGCAAAGACCCACAGCATGCCGACAGTGGGCGTAATGATGAAGTCGACCCAGCCGGTGTTGTTGGTGTCGCGTCCGCTGAAGGGATACTTGACCCCGTCGCAGTGCAGGATGCAGCGCGTGTCGTAGGTGTACCCGCCCTCGCTGCCGATACCTGCTTCGCCCGTAGGCCCAATCTCGGAGTAAGTGCTGTAGAGCGTCGACCACAGGAACGCCTTGGTGCGCGAGGGCCAATAGCCTTGCTCGCCCCACTGGATGCGCGACTGCGTGGGGCTGTTCTGGATCTCCGTGTAGGCCGCGACGCCGCCCTCGAGCGGATGGCCGACGTAATTGACCAGGAAGTCGTCACCGTCGTTCCAGCGGCGCATGTTGAACTGCTGCAGCGACGCGATGTAGTCGTGCCAGAAGGGTTTGTCGACGGTGAGCGAGCGCAGCGTGTTGTCTGTTGCCAGACGAAAGATATCCGACATCGCGCTGAACTCGAAGGACTGCACCAGCAGGCCGGTCCAGTGGTAGTGCGTGGCGTTGCGCTCCTCGCGCGTAAGCGGCGGGGACCAGGCCGGGACAGCGCCGCCTATGCGCGCTGGATCGCTCGCGTAAAAGTGCCTGGGCGCAGGCGCCTCGGGCAATGTCGCGGGAGCCTCTTTTGCCCATGGTTGTGCCCATACAACCGAGTGGCCATGCAGGCATGGAACAGCGGCGGCGAGAACAAACGTTTGCAGGAAACGGGAAATGGGAAATCCGAAAAAGCGGAACAAAATGTGCATGCCTCTCTACGGGCTAACTTTTCGCGAAGGCAGCCCGCAGTTTTTCTTTTCAACGTGCTTATGAAGACGAAGCGCACCCGTTTGCAGTTGCCCCTACAAGCGAAATGCCAAAGCCACCCGCGCGATCCCTTGCAGGTCGGGCACGAACGACGGCGGGGACCAGCGAGGGTCTGCCGCGAACAACTCCCGCAGTGCCGTCGCCTGGCCGGCGCCGATTTCGAGCGCCAGCAACCCGCCGGGCCGCAGGCATGTCGCCGCTTGCGGCAGCAGGCGCTCGTAGATAGCGAGACCCTGTTCGCCTGCGAACAAAGCACCGTGCGGCTCCCAAAGTGCCACCTGCGGCTCCAGTTGCTCACCGCTCGCAACGTAAGGCGGGTTCGACACAATGCACTCGTAGCGCTCCTGCGCGACCGCACCGAGCAGGTCTGAGCGATGGAAGCGAACGCGGTCCTCAAGCCCGAGTGCGCGCGCATTTTCACCGGCCACGGCCAGGGCATCGGGCGAGATATCGAGCGCATCGATGCGGGCCAGCGGCAAACCGTGGGCCAGCGCGAGCGCAATGGCGCCTGAACCGGTGCCGACGTCCGCGATGCGCACCGGCTGGTTGTGGAGCATGCGCTCGATCACAGCCTCGACGAGATGCTCGGTTTCCGGCCGCGGAATGAGCACCGCGGGCGTGACCCGCAGGCGCAGGCCATAGAACTCCTGCTCGCCGAGGATGTACTGGATGGGCTCGTGTCGCAGGCGGCGCGCGAGCAGTTCGTTGTAGCGCGCTGCCTGCTCTGCCGTCAGCAGCGCCTCAGGGTGGGCCAGCAGCCATGCGCGGTCACCACCCAGCACAGAACGCAGCAGCAGTTCCGCGTCGTGACGCCCATAACGGGAATTTCCAATCAATTTGTCGCAAGCGCTCTGTAAGGCGGTATTGATCGAGAGTAAATTTGTTTTCAAGCAACCTCGTCAAGAGGAGATTGTCCCTGCTCTCTCCACGACTACGGTTCATCCATTTGTGCCCGCATAGGTCTTGAGGGGTGCCGTACTTCCCAATCTAAGTTCTGACCTGACCAGTTGCCTTTGCGCTATCCATCGCTTGCGCGACATCCTGGGGCGAAAACTTGCGTGTTGCGGCTCGCGTTTCCATGTTCCGTACTCCCAGCACCATCTCGTGCCAATCATGCCGCCTCGGCCTCGGCCTTCATGCGCTCCGCGTTGAAGTGCGCGATCACCGCGTCCACCACCGGCTGGATGCGGCCTTCCATAATGAGATCGAGCTGGTGCAGGGTCAGGCCGATGCGGTGGTCGGTGAGCCGGTTCTGCGGGAAGTTATACGTCCGAATTTTCTCGCTGCGATCGCCCGAGCCTACCTGGCTCTTGCGCTGTGCTGCTTCTAATTGGTGCAGACGCTCCTGCTCGACCTCGTACAAACGCGCACGCAGCACGCGCATCGCTTTTTCGCGGTTCTTGATCTGCGATTTTTCATCCTGGCAACTGACCACCGTGTTCGTCGGCAAATGCGTGATGCGGATGGCCGAGTAGGTTGTGTTGACCGACTGGCCGCCGGGCCCGGAGGAGCAGAACGTGTCGATACGCAGGTCTTTCTGCTCGATTTTCACGTCGACTTCCTCGGCCTCCGGCAGCACCGCGACCGTAATCGCCGAGGTGTGCACGCGGCCCTGCGTTTCAGTCGCCGGCACGCGCTGCACGCGGTGCACGCCGCTCTCGTACTTGAGCTGCGAGTAGACGCGGTCGCCTTCGATCAGGAAGGAGACATCTTTCAGTCCGCCGACCGAGCTTTCCGATGTTGAAAGAATTTCGACCTTCCAGCGGTGCAGCTCGGCAAAGCGCGTGTACATGCGGAAAACCTCGGCGGCGAACAGCGATGCCTCATCGCCGCCGGTCGCAGCGCGGATTTCGACCACGACATTCTTCTCGTCATTCGGATCCTTGGGTAGCAAAAGCAGCTTCAGGTCTTCCTCGGCACGCGGCAGGCGTTCTTCCAGCATTGCGAGCTCGTCGGCGGCCATGGCGCGCATTTCAGGGTCTTCCTCGGCGAGCATGGCGCGGGCCTCGCCGATGCCGTCCGCAATCGCGCGGTACTTGCGGTAGGCGTCGACGATGGTTTCAAGGTCGCGATGCTGCTTGGCGATCTTCTGGTACTTCTGCTGATCGCGGACCGTCTCGGGCTCCCCAAGCTGCGCTCCCAGGTCCTCATAGCGCGTGGCGATCTGTTCCAGACGTTCAAACATGGCGGAATCCTCTAGGGATGCAACGGAAGCATTGGATGGGAAAATCAGGCACAAGGGTGCGGGGGCGGCTGGGAGCCGCTAGAGAAGGACGCCGAGGTGTATGGCGAGGCGCATGGGTTGAGTTTATCAAAGCGCTCATCCGCGGGCGCTCGCATCTACCTGTCGTGCCTCGGGAGCTAAGGAGCGGCGGGATGACAGAGATTGCTATACGGAGCGAAGAGGAAAGCGCCGAAGCCGCGAGCGTTTTGAGCCGATGGGCTGAGTGCTGCGAGGCACTGGGCGCGACGACGAGGAAGCTCGAAAAGCGCGCGATCCTGGCTGGGTATCTGCGGTCGCTTACGGTGCCCGATGCCGCGCGGGCGGCGCTCTACATCGCGGGCGAGCCTTTCCCGGAGGCCGATCGGCGCAACCTGAGCGTGGGCGGCTCGCTGTTGAGCAAGGCAGTGGCCGAGCGCAGCGGCGCCGCCGCGCAGGAGCTGATGCTCGCCTTTCGTAGCCACGGCGATATCGGCGCGGCCGCGGAGGAGCTGATTGCCCGGCGCGGGGGAGAGCCGGGAGCGCCGCCGCCGGAGCTTGCCGAGTTGGAAACGATGCTCGGGGAGACGGCCGCGGCGCGCGGGCCGGCGGCAAAGCTGCGCCTGCTGAACGCGCTGCTGGCACGCGCCACGCCGCTCGAATGCAAATACATCCTCAAGTTGATCTCGGGCGACATGCGCATCGGCGTAAAGACGAGTCTGGTGGAAGACGCGATCGCCGCAGCGTACGGTTGCGAGGTCGAAGCGGTTCGCCACGCGGGCATGCTGCTGGGCAGCCTGCCGGAGGTGGTCGAGCGAGCCGCCGGGGGGACTCTCGCGCAAGCGGCGATGCGGCTGTTTCACCCGCTCGGCTTCATGCTCGCGAGTCCCGTGGATAGTGTCGGGGAGGCAATCGCCCGCTTCGCCGAGGAAGTTGCTGCCGAACGGAACGCCGAAGAGTCAGGCGAGGAGCCTGCGCCCAGGCCGAGCCGCAAACGCCGGGTCGCGACCTCTCCGGCGCCGCCCCCGGATTCGGCCCCGGTGGAGCTCGCCGGAGACGAAACAGCGCAGCCGGCGGAACAGCTTCTGCGCGAAGCGCAGCTCGAAGACAAGTACGACGGCATGCGCGCGCAGCTGCATGCCGGGGACGCGCGCGAGCCGGGCCGCGTGGGGCTGTTCTCTCGCAATCGTGAAGACCTGAGCGCCGCGTTTCCCGAGCTGATGGAGGCTTTTGCCGCGCTAGGGGAAGCCGCAATCCTGGACGGCGAGATACTGGCCTGGAAACCTGCCGGGGGGCTCGGGAGCGAGGAGGCCGCCGCCCGCGCGCTGCCATTC